>JAJXYU010000230.1 GCA_021780395.1 Pseudomonadota bacterium | reverse complement strand
CGGCGAGACGATGCGTGCGCGCACGGTCTCGCCCTTCAGCGGGAACGCGCAGACGATCTCCTCGCCTCGATGCCGCAGGCCGCCCTGGTACAGCCCCAGGGCGATCGTCTTCCCGAGCACGGTCGAGAACGTCACCGAGGTCACGTAGCCGCGGCCGTGGCCGGCGATCGCATCGCCGCTCGCGAACAGAATCGAGCCGCCGCGCAGGCGTGCCCCGGCGTCGAGGCATTCGAGGCCGACGAGGCTCCAGCGATCCTCGGCCTGCAGCGCGGGCCGCGCACGCAGCGCGCGTCCGACGTAGGCCTTGTCGCCGGAGGCGAGTTTGCCGAGGCCGAGATCGTCGAGCGTGTTGCGATGGTCGAGTTCGAGACCCGCGACGTGACCTTTCTCGATTCGCAGCGACGCGAGCGCTTCGAGACCGTAGGGCTTGATGCCGAGCGGCGCGGCGGCCGCGAGCAGGTGTTCCCACAGCGAGATTCCCCGGGTCGCGGGTACGTAGAGCTCATACGCGAGCTCGCCGGAGAAGCTCAGGCGCAGCACGCGCAGCGGCACGCCGTCGAGCACGACTTCGCGCACGCCCATGTGCGGCAGCGCGTCGTTCGAGACGTCGACGCCGGGCAGCGCGCGTTCGAGCGCCTCGCGCGCGCGCGGGCCCGCGACCGACATCCCGGCCCAGGCATCGGTCACGGACACCACCTGCACCCGCAGTTCCGGCCATGCGGTTTGCAGCAGGAACTCGAGCCAGGACATCACCTCGCCCGCCTGAGCCGTGGTCGTCGTCATGAAATACCGGTGTTCGCCGAAGCGCGCGGTGGTGCCGTCGTCGAGCACGGTGGCGTCGTCGTTCAGCATCACCCCGTAGCGGGCCTTCCCGACCGCGAGCTTCGCGAAGCCGTTCACGTAGACCCGGTTCAGGAACTGCGCCGCATCCGGACCCTGAACGTCGATCTTGCCGAGCGAGGACACGTCGGACACGCCAACGCCGCTGCGCACCAGGCGCATCTCCTCGCGATAGGCCGAGCCCACATCGGCGCCCGCCCAGGCATAGAACCACGGCCGCAACCACGGTCCGGCCTCGATCATCGTCGCGCCGTTGGCGAGGTGCCAGGGCTCGAGCGGCGAACGACGGATCGGCCGGAAGTGCCTGCCGACGCTGCGGGCGGCGAGCGCGCCGACCGAGACCGGCGTGAACGGTGGGCGGAACGTCGTGGTCCCGGTCTCGCCCACTCCGCGCGCGCCGAGCGATGCGAGCGTCGCGATCGCGTTCACGTTGCTGGTCCTTCCCTGGTCCGTGCCCATGCCGAGCGTCGTGTACCGCTTCAGGTGTTCGACCGCGCCATAGCCTTCGTCGTGGGCGAGCGCGACGTCCTTGACCGTGACGTCGTTCTGCAGATCGACGAACGTGCGTCCCCGGCCACGCCGCGGCGGCGGGAGCGCGGCCGCGAGCGCCGTGGGCTCGTCGGCCTCCGCCGGTGCGGTCGGCGCGGTCGGGGGATCGGCGGTCGACACGCACCCGCAGAACGTCGCGGCGGCACGGCCCGCCGCGAGCCCGGACTCGACCGCGGCCGCCGAGGAGTAGGCGCCGACGACCGCACCGGCGCCGAAATCCCCGGCCGCCCAGTCCTCGGGCACGAACGCGTCGAGCTCGGGACGGTAACGCGGCTTGCGGCCGGTATGGCTCGTCAGGTGCAGCGTCGGCGACCATCCGCCGGACACGCACAACACGTCGCAGTCGAGGCGCTGCGCGCGTCCGCTGGCGCGTGACTCCACCCGCGCGCCGGCGACGCCGCGGGTGCCGAGCGCCCGTGTGACCATCGCGCCGGTCCGAACGTCGATCCCGGCGCCGCGCGCGGCGGCGACGAGCGGCTCGGCGATCTCGTCGCGCTGCTCGACGACCGTCACCGCGGTCCCCGCGGCGGCGAGATCGAGCGCGGTCAGCCAGCCCGCGTCCGTGCAGGTCGCGACGAGCGCGCGGCGCCCCGGCGCGATCGCGTAGCGATTGAGGTACGTGCGGGCCGCCGAGGCGAGCATCACGCCGGGCCGATCGTTGTCGGCGAACAGGAGCGGCCGCTCGAATGCGCCCGTCGCGGTCACGATCGCGCGTGCGCGCAGCGTGACCACCGTCTCACGTGCCGCGCCCCGATCCGGATCCGGATCCGGGTCGGCGTGGTCGTGCCGCTCGAGCAGCGCGACGGTGCGGCCGTCGTAGGCGCCGAGCGCCGTGGTCCGGGTGAGTACCTCGATCGTCGGCGTCGATCGCACCGCCGTCTCGAGCTGCGATCGCCAGCGCTCGAGCGATCCCGTCACCGGCGCTGCGAGCAGGGAACCGCCGAGCGCCGAATCCTGCTCGACGAGCAGGACCTCGGCACCGGCGGCGGCCGCCGCGAGCGCGGCGGCGAGCCCCGCCGGGCCCGCGCCGATCACCAACACGTCGGTGAACGCGTGCCGGGCGTCGTAGCGATCGGGATCGCGCTCGTGGACCGCGCGGCCGAGCCCGGCAGCCCGCCGGATGAACGGCTCGTACCACATCCACGAGCCGCGCCGCGGCCCCATCAAGGTCTTGTAGTAGAAGCCCGCGGGCAACAGCGGCGCGAGCCACCCGTTCAACGCCCCCAGATCGACGTCGACGCTCGGCCAGCCGTTCTGCCGGCGCGCGCGCAGGCCCGTGCGCATCTCGACCGTGGTCGCCGGCAGGTTCGGCGTGGTCCGCCCGCCGTCGCCCACCGTGACCAGCGCGTTCGGCTCCTCGACCCCCGCGGCGAGGAGGCCGCGCGGCCGGTGGTACTTGAAGCTGCGGCCGACGAGCGTGATCCCGTTCGCGAGCAACGCGGATGCGAGCGTGTCGCCGGCGAACCCGGCGAGGGGACGACCGTCGAATTCGCAGCGGATCGGTCGATCACGGTCGATCCGCCCACCGCGCGCGAGGCGATGCGGTCCACCGCTCAAGCGGGTGTTCCGTCGCGTGCGAGCCGCGCCGTGCCGACCGCGTTGGTCGCGGTATCGCGCTCGAGGATCAGCCACTGCCGGCAGCCTTGCACGTGCTGCCAGTATTCCCGGTGCGGGCCGCGCGGGTTCGTGAAGACGAACACGTGATCGTGCCAGGCGCGGACATCGCGTTCGTCGTGCGCGGGCCGCGTCTTCGACGCGTCGCCGCCGTAGCGGAATTCGGTGTAATCGCGCTCGCCGCAGTGCGGGCAGGGGATTCTCAACATGCGTTCATTGCCGGTAGGTCCAGTTGCCGAGGCCGTATTCGTCGTAGCCGTTGCCGTCGAGGAAGCGCTCGAGCGAGAAGTGCTCGATCAGCGGGTGCGCCTCGGCGTGCGCGATCGTGTGCGCGAAGCACCAGCCGGCGGCCGGGGTCGCCTTGAACCCCTGATAGCACCAGCCACCGTTCAGGTACAGATCGCGCAGCGGCGTGCGGCCGATGAAGGGGCTGCCGTCGGGCGTCATGTCCTGGATGCCGGCCCAGTGACGCAGGAGCCGTAATCGCGAGATCGACGGGATCAACGCGACCGCGCATTCGGCGACGGTCTGCACCTTCGGGAACTGGCCGCGCTGGGTGTAGCTGTTGAACCCGTCGATGTGCCCTCCGAACACGAGGCCGCCCTTGTCCGATTGCGAGATATAGAAGAGCTCGGCGCCGAACGAGATCACGTGGTCGACGAACGGCTTGATCGGTTCCGTGACGAACGCCTGCAGCAGGTGGCTCTCGACCGGCACGCGCAACCCGGCGAGCGCTGCAACCTGCGAGGTGTGCCCGGCGACCGAGATCGCGGTCCGGTCGGCTCCGATGCGCCCCCGGGACGTCTCGACGCCGATCACCCGGTCGCCTTCCCGAAGGAACCCGGTGACCTCGCAGTGCTCGATGATGTCGACGCCGAGCTCACTGGCCGCGCGCGCGTAGCCCCACGCGACCGCGTCGTGCCGCACCGTGCCGGCACGCCGCTGCAGGAGCCCGCCATGGATCGGGAACCGGGCACGCTCGGAGAAATCGAGGTAGGGCAGCAGTCGTTCGACCTCGCCGCGGTCGAGCAACTCGGCGTCGATGCCGTTCAGCCGCATCACGTTGCCCTTGCGCGCGAGCACGTCGAGCTGCGACGGCCCGTGCGCAAGCACGATCTGGCCGCGCTGGGAGAGCATCACGTTGAAGTTGAGCTCGTGGGACAGCCCTTCCCAGAGCCGCAGGGAGTGCTCGAAGAATTGCGTGTTCCCGTCGAGCAGGTAGTTCGAGCGGACCAGCGTCGTGTTGCGCCCGACGTTGCCCGACCCGATGACCGCGCGCTCGAGCACCGCAACGCGCGTCACGCGATGGTTCTTCGCGAGGTAATACGCGGTCGCGAGCCCGTGCCCGCCGCCGCCGATGATCACGACGTCGTAGTGCGGTTTCGGATCGGCGCGGCGCCACGCGCGCGGCCAGCGCGCCCCGGTCAACGCATGCCGCGCGAGCGCCAGGGCGGAGTATCGTTCGGTCATCGTTCTTGGTGCGGTTCGCTGGTCACGCGGGCCGGCGATTCCGGCCATGATCGGACATCTCGTCGGCCGTGTCGATAGGGATGCCGCCGCCGCGCCCGCGGGCCTGCGTGGCGGTGGTTTCCGTGGGCGCGTAGACTCCCGGGATCATGGCGACGATTCGCAGCGTTTGCGCGCACGACTGCCCCGATCAATGCTCGCTACGGGTCGAGGTCGAGAACGACCGGATCCAGCGCGTCCGAGGCGATCCGGACCACCCGTTCACCGCGGGCTTCGCCTGCGGCAAGGTTCATCAGGACACCGATCTCGTCCACTCCGCGGAGCGGCTGACCACGCCGCTGCGGCGTACGGGGCCCAAGGGGTCCGGGCGATTCACGCCGATCGGCTGGGACGAGGCGCTCGATGCGATTGCCGCACGGTGGCGCGCGATCGTCGCGGAATCGGGGCCGCTCGCGCTGCTCGGCTATGCGTACAGCGCGCACGGCGGGATCATGAACCGCGGTCTCGTGAACGGCCTGTTCCATGCGCTCGGCGCGAGCCGGCTCGACGCGGGCACCGTTTGCGACAGCTGCGCCGCGGCGGCGTGGCACGCGACGCTCGGTCCCGTGGGTGGCGCCGACCCGGAATCGATCGTTCATTCGGACGTGCTGCTGTCCTGGGGCGCGGACCTGGTCACGACCAACGTGCATTTCTGGGCGAAGGTCGCCGCCGAGCGCCGCCGCGGGCTGCGGGTGGTCGTGATCGAGCCCCGGCGCAGCCGGACCGCAAAGCTCGCGGACTGGCATCTGCCGATCCGGATCGGCACCGATGCGGCACTCGCGCTCGGCGTGATGCACGTGCTCGTGCGCGACGGGCTTTGCGACCGGCGCTACCTCGCCGAGCGGACGCTGCATTTCGAGCGCCTGGAAGCCGAGATCCTGCCGCGCTTCGAGCCTCGCCGGGTCGCGGCGATCACCGGTCTCTCGGCGGCGGACGTCGAGCAGCTCGCGACGCTCTACGGTCGCGCGCGAGCGCCGTTCATCCGGCTCGGCACCGGAATGACGCGCCTCGCGCACGGCGGGCAGGCGCTGCGCGCGGTCGCGCTGCTGCCGGGCGTCACGGGCGCGTATGCGCGCCCCGGCGGCGGCGCGCTGCTCTTCACCGGGGATTTCTTCGGACTCGACACGAGCGTCGTGAACGCGCCATCCGGCCCGGTCGACACCCGCCGCATCAACCATTCGCAGCTCGGGCGGGCGTTGCTCGAGTTGCGAGATCCCCCGATCCGGTCCTTGTTCGTCGCGGCGAACAATCCGGCGGTGACCTGTCCCGATGCGGGCCGGGTGCGCGAGGCGCTCGGCCGCGAGGCGTTGTTCACGGTCGTCCACGATCCGTTCCTGTCGGTCACCGCGCGATATGCCGATTACGTCTTGCCGGCCGCGCTGTATCTCGAGACCGAGGACCTGTACCGCTCCTACGGTTCTTATTACGTGCAGTACGGTGCGCGTGCGGCGCCACCGCCGGGCGAAGCCCGGTCGAACCTCTGGGTCGCACAGGCGCTCGCCGCGCGCATGGGGCTCACCGACGCGGCCTTCCGTCTGTCCGAACCCGAGCTCTTGCGCGAGATGTTGCGCGGTGCGTCGGGTGCGGCCGCCACGGTCGACGCCGCGGCGGTGCGCAGCGGCCAGCCGATTCGCATCGCCCCCGTCGGCGAGCAAGTGTTCCGGACCCCCTCGGGCAAGCTCGAGTTCTATTCCCAAGCGCTTGCCGACGCGGGCTTGCCGCCGATGCCCGACTGGCATCCGGACCCCGGAGAGACGCAGGATTCGGGCCGATGGCCGCTGCGCTTGCTGACGGGGCCCGGCTTCTTCCAGCCGCACAGCGTGTACGCCGGCGTCGAGTCCCTGCGCACGCGCGAAGGTCCGCCGGTCTGCGTGCTGCATCCGATGGAGGCCCGGGCGCGGGAGCTGCGCGACGGGCAGCCCGTCCGCGCGGTGAACGATCGGGCGGCCGTCGGCCTCGTACTGCAGGTGAGTGACGACGTTCCGCCGGGCATCGCGTTCGTGCCGGGTCAACGGGGCGACGGCGAAACGGTGTTCGGGACCGTGAATCTTCTGTGCGCGGACCGTTATTCAGACTTCGGCGACGGGGCGACGTACCAGAGCACCTGGCTCGAGGTGACGGCCTGGGCTGGATGAGCGAATGACGCGCGGTTCCGATCGCATCCCGAGCCCGCTGCCCGGCGAGATCCGCGGTGCGGATGCACGCGCGCTCGCGGCGCTGCGACTCGGACGTGCGCGGACCGCGGAGGCCGAGGCTCGCGCGATCCAGGCGAAGGCGCCCGGCGAGATCCGGAGCCTGTGGATTCTCGGCGCCGCCTTGCTCGACCAAGACCGGACGACCGAGGCGATCGACGTGCTCGAGCGGGTCGTCGTTGCCGCGCCGCGATTCTGGGCGGCGCGCACCGACCTCGCGCGGGCCCATCGCGCCGCGGGACGCTGCGACCTCGCGCAACGGGAATTGCGACCGGTGCTCGCCGCGGCACCGGGGTTCGAGGCCGCGTGGCGGGCGGCGGGGGATACCTGGGTCGATCTCGAGAATTACCGCGAAGCGCGCGCCGCGTACGAGCGCGCTCGACAATGCGATCCCGAGGCACGGCGCCTCGAGGAGGCGGGCGCCGCGCTCGCCGCCGAGGATCGCCGGCGCGCCGAGGAGATCTTTCGCGAGATCCTCGCGCGCGACCCGAGTCACATCGGCGCGGTCTGCGGGCTCGCCGCGGTCGCGCTCGCCGCCGGTCGCGCGGCCGATGCGTTGCGACTCCTGCAGCACGCGGCGAAGCAGTCGCCGCATCTGCCGCTGGTCGCGCGCGGGATGGCGCAGGCGCTCCTCGATCTCGGACGCCTGGGCGACGCCGAACGCTCGCTCCGGCGCCTGCTGTTGATCGAACCGGAGAATCCGAAGAACTGGGTGCAGCTCGGCAACGTGTACACGCGGATGATGCGCCAGCCCGAGGCGCTCGCCGCGTTCGAGGAGGCGGCACGCCTGAATCCCGGCGAGGTGCGCCTGCGGCTGTCGATCGGGCACCTGCACAAGACCCTGGGGAATCGGCAGGCGTGCGAGGCGGCGTACCGCGAATGCCTCGCGCGGGCGCCGGCGATGGGCGAGGTGTACTGGGCGCTCGCGGACCTCAAGACCTACGTGTTCAGCGATGCCGAGATCGCGTCGATGCAGGCGCTGATCCGGGACGATGGCGACGACGTCGATCAGGCGCACCTGCGGTTCGCGCTCGGACGGGCGTTCGAGCACCGGCGGGACTACCCGAGCGCGTTCGAGCACTATGCCGCCGGCAATCGCCGGCGGCGCCAGACGATCGCGTACGACATCCGGGTGTTCGAGGGGAAGACGCGCCGGGTACGCGAGTGCTTCGATGCCGCGTTCCTTGCCGAGCGCGCCGGCGCGGGGTACGAGGACCCGGCGCCGATCTTCGTCGTCGGCCTGCCGCGTTCCGGCTCGACGCTCGTCGAGCAGATCCTCGCGAGTCATTCGGCCGTCGAAGGGACGTTCGAGCTGCCGAACGTGCTCGCGATCGTGCGCGAGTTCGACCACGCCGACGCCGCGCACGACGCCTACCCCGAGGTCCTGCGTTCGGTCCCGCGCGAGCGTTTCGCGGAACTCGGCCGGCGCTACGTCGAGGAGACGCGGCCGTTGCGCAGCGGCCGGCCGCGGTTCATCGACAAGATGCCGAACAACTTCAGCCACGCGGGGCTCATCCACTGCATGCTGCCGCAGGCAACGATCATCGACGTGCGCCGGCATCCGATGGACGCGTGCTTCAGCACCTTCAAGCAGCACTTCGCCGAAGGGCAGAGCTTCAGTTACGACCTCGAGGATCTCGGGCGGTATTACCGTTGCTACCTCGAATTGATGGACCACTGGGACGCGGTGCTGCCGGGGAAGGTCCTGCATCTGCGCTACGAGCATCTGGTGCGGGACCCGGAGCGACAGATCCGTCGACTGCTCGCGCACTGCGGTCTCGAGTTCGAGCCCGCGTGTCTCGAGTTCCACGAGACGAAGCGTGCGGTGCGCACGGCGAGCGCCGAGCAGGTTCGGCAGCCCTTGTACGCCTCCGGCGTCGGGTACTGGAAGCACTTCGAGTTTGCGCTCGACCCGCTGCGACGCGCACTCGGCGATGGCCTCGAGCGCTTCGATCGCGAGGAATGATCCGGCGGCGTTCGCCGCGCGCGTGTCGACGAGCGAGTGTGCGATTAGCGCACAAGGCCGGCAGGCGCACACCGATACCGCCCGACATTGACAAGCCGCCGCGAAGGGTAGGAGCATGGCCCGATCAGCGACCGGTGCGAGTCGCCGGGCGAACAACGAGCAGGGGATGAAAACGATGCGAACGCGCGAAATTCGATCCGCGACGACGGTCCGGTCCTATCCGAAGCTCGCACTCGCGATCGCCGCCGCGTTGTCCGGTGGCGCAGCGATCCCGGCGACCGCGGTGCACGCGGCCTCGCTGGCGGATGGGAGTTCGACGCTGCAGGAAATCGTCGTGACCGCGCAAAAACGCGCCGAGAATCTGCAGAAGGTGCCGATCAGCATCGACGTGTTCACCGGCAAGGATCTGAAGAATCTCGCGATCGCGCAGTTCGAGGACTACGCGAGCCGCACGCCGTCGATCTCGTTCGTGAGCGCGGGCCCCGGTACGCAGACCTTCGTGATGCGCGGCGTCTCCGACGGCAGCAACCCGAACTATGCGAACGAGGCGACGACCGGATATCTCGTCGACGACATGTCGATGAACTACTACGGAACGACGCCCGATCTGCATCTGTACGACATCCAGCGGATCGAGGTGCTGAACGGACCGCAAGGCACGACGTTCGGCGCCGGCGCGATGGCGGGCGCGATCCGTTTCATCACGAACAAGCCGAACCCGAACGCCTTCGGCGCCGGCATCGACCTCGACGGCGGGAAGATCGACGGCGGGACCCACAACGGCACGGTCGAGGGATTCGTGAACCTGCCGATCGTCGACGGGTGGTCGGCGATCCGGCTGTCCGCGTTCAGCGTCTACCACGGCGGCTTCATCACCAATCAACTGACGACCCGGACCTGGGTGAACGGCTCGGTGTCGAACAACGCGGCCTGGGCGGGCAAGAACTACAACGTCGAGCGGGTGACCGGCGGGCGGATCGCGTTCGGCCAGAAGATCGCGGACGGCTGGAAGGCGACGCTGACCTACGGGTATCAGCGACAACTCACGCATGGCGCCTGGGACGAGGATCCGACGATCGGCGGCGCGGTGAACTACCTGGGCGCACTCGTCGACGGGCCGGCGCGCCCGCTGCCGCCGAACACGGTCGTGCGCTTCGGTCCGGAATTCAAGCAGTACTACGCGAAGATGGCGGATTTCCATCTCGACGGCGACGTCGGGATCGGGGATCTCGTGTTCGCGAGCACCTACTGGGCACAGAACGACCGCTGGGTGAACGAGTACTCCGAGTACATGCAGTACTTGAACCAGTACGCAAACCCGCCGGACGCGTACTTCAACGCCTCGACCCAGCAGGCGTACACCTGCCTGACCGACCCGATCAACAGCGGTGGTGCGAACGGCTTCAGTGGCTGCAACCCGCCGATCCAGTACTACGATTATCGCGACAACACCTATCGGTGGTCGGACGAGTTGCGGCTGCAATCGAAACCCGGCGGGCGCTTCCACTGGATGGTCGGCGCGTACTGGGAGAAGACCAAGAACATGGTCTCGAATTACTATCACATGCCGGGCCTGCAGACCTCGGGCCAGGCGTGGCAGGCGATCACCGCGTATTACTACAACCAGGGCGCGGTGCCGCCGAAGCCCGACGACTGGTACAGCTACGACACCCGGACCGATTATCTGCAGACGACCGAGTACCTCGACGTGAGCTTCGAAATCACGCCGAAGCTGCGCGTCGAGGCGGGGACCGTGCATTTCCACTCGCATTTCTTCACGTCGACCTATGGCGGCTTCTGGTACGCGCCGCAGTCGCCGAGCGCGTACGGGGGCGGGACCGGAAGCAAGTGGGACAGCAAGGTCGGGATCAGCTATCAGCTGACGAAGAGTGCGATGGTCTACGCGGATGCGGCGCAGGGATTCCGCGACGGCGGCGTCAACGGCGGCATACCGACGGCCTGTTACAAGGCGGGCGTGCCGCCGCGGTACGTCCCGGACACGCTGACGAACTACGAGCTCGGCTGGAAGACGACCTGGCTCGAGAATCACTTGCTGTGGAACGGCGCGGTCTATTACATGCCGTGGAAGCAGCTCCAGACGAGCGTGTTCGACCCCTCGCTGTGCCCGTCCAGCAGCTTCAATGCGAACGTCGGCAACGCGCGCGTCTACGGCATGGAGACGAACGTCAATTACAACGTCACGCGGTTCCTGAGCCTCGGCGCGTCGGCGAGCTACAACGACGCGCGGATGCAGACCAACAACTTCCAGAACGCGAGCTTCGCTGTCACGCCCGGCGAGCGCCTGCCGTACGATCCGTACTTCAGCTACAGCGCGAATGCGCGTTACGAACGGCCGCTCCCGGGTGGCGGGCCGCTGCACTGGTACGTGCAGTACGACCTCTCGCACAAGGGCGACATGTGGAACGACCTGCAGACTTCGGGCAGCAACGGGCTGCCGCGCGTACTGCAGCCGGGCTACTCGATCATGAACCTGCGCATCGGCCTGCAGCAGACGCACTCGCATTGGCTGACCGAGTTCTACATCACGAATCTCACCAACAAGAACGCGGTGATCTACACGAACGAGGGGAATTTCGACCTGCGTCAGACTCGCAACGAGCCCCGCGTGTTCGGACTGCGCGTGAGCTACCGCTGGGGTGGTGCTCCCGGTGGCGAGTGATCGCGGGGTGCGCATGACGTCGCGATCGAAGAGCCTGTGGGGGTCGCTGTCGCTCGGTGCGCTCGTGCTTGCCGCCCACGCCGCGGGAGCCGCGGCACCGGCGGCACCGGCGGCACCGGCGGCGACGCGGCGTACGCTCTCGCCGGACGATTTCTACCGGGCGGTCGCGGTCAGCGATCCGCGCGTGTCGCCGCACGGTCACTGGGTCGCCTACGTGGTGACCGCGAACGACCGCGCGAGCGACCAGGCGCTCAGTTCGATCTGGATGGTGAGCTGGGACGGTCACGAGCGGCTGGCGCTGACCGCGCCGGGCGCCGAGACCTCGGCGCCGCGCTGGAGTCCCGACGGACGCTATCTCGCGTACCTCGCGCAGCCGCCCGGGGCCAAGACGGCCCAGGTCATGCTGCTCGATCGCCGCGGGGGCAATGCGATCGCGCTGACCCAGGTCGATCAGGAGATCGGCGACTACGCGTGGTCGCCCGACGGCAAGCAGCTGGTGCTGTCGATGGAGCCCGTCGATCCGCTCGGCGAGGGCAAGCCCGCCGTGATCGATGCGCTGCACTTCAAGGACGACGATCTCGGCTACCTCGGCGAAGGCCGTACCTGGCACCTGTACCTCGTCGACCTCGCGGATCGGCGCCTCGTGCCGTTGACCCAGGGCGCGCACGTGAACGACACCGACCCGGTGTGGTCGCCGGACGGACGAAGGATCGCATTCGTGCGTACGCGCGAACACGGCGCGGATCGTGACGGACGCGAGGCGATCGAACTCATCGGCGCCCATCCCGGGGCACGGCCCCACGAGTTGATCCGACCCTACGCGCCGAACCAGCAGCATCTCGCGTGGAGCCCGGACGGCTCGCGGATCGCGTTCACGCAGGGACTTGCGCTCAAGTATTACGCGTACATGCAGGATCACCTGTACTCGGTGCCGGTCGCCGGCGGCCCGGCCCGTGCGCTCGCGCCGGGCCTCGATCGGGCGGTGATGTCGTATGCGTTCACGCCCGATGGCCAGGGCGTCGAGATCACGGTCGAGGACGATCGGACCGAATACCCGGCGATGATCGATCTCGCGAACGGCAGAATCCGTCGATTGGCGCCGCCCGGCCCCTACGTCGTGACCTCCTTGGTCGAGACCGCGGGCCACACCGCGGTGCTCTACACGGATGATCACACGCTCACCGAAGTCTACGCCCTCGATCGGGGGCGGTTGCGTCCGCTCAGCCGGCAGAACGCCGCGTTCCTCGCCGGGCTGCGTCTCGGGGCGGTCGAGGACGTCGCGTTCAAGAGCGGCCAGCACGACATTCACGGCCTGATGGTCGAGCCGCCGGGGTACGTCCCGGGGCGGCGGTATCCGCTGCTGCTGTGGATCCACGGGGGCCCGAACGGACAGGACGAACACTCGTTCGTGCTCGACGGCTACCAGTTCGAGCCGCAGATGTTCGCGGCGCGCGGCTACGTCGTGCTGCGCGTCAATTATCGCGGCGGCAGCGGACGCGGAATCGCGTTCGCGAAGTCGATCTTCGCCGATTGGGGCGACAAGGAGGTCAAGGACCTGCTCGCCGGCGTCGATGCGCTCGAGCGGCGCGGGATCGCCGACCCGAAGCGACTCGCGATCGGTGGCTGGAGCTACGGCGGCATCCTGACCGATGCCACGATCGCGCGCGATCCGCGATTCAAGGTCGCGATCTGCGGCGCCGGCAGCGCCGATCAGATCGCCACCTTCGGCAGCGACGAGTACGTGCTGCAGTACCTCAATGAGCTCGGCGCGCCATGGCAGAACACGGCGCTCTGGCTCAAGGTGTCCTATCCGTTCTTCCACGCGAACCGGATCCACACGCCGACCTTGTTCATGGGCGGGACCAAGGACTTCAACGTGCCGATCATCGGCGGCGAGCAGATGTACGAGTCGCTGCGGACCCTCGGCGTGCCGGCACGCCTCGTCGTCTACCCGGACCAGCACCACGTGTTCACTCGGCCGAGCTTCCTGAAGGACATGGCCACGCGGATGATCGACTGGGTCGAGCGATACGATCCGGCGTCCTGAGCCGCCACCGCAGGAGCCTCAGCGCGAGGTTCGTTCGGCCTCGAGGCTCGCGGCGGCGGCGAGCACGCGACGGTCCGTGTTGCCGCTCGCGAACAGGCTGAGGCCGACCGGAGGCTCTCCGGGGTCGTGGCAGGGCAGGGAGATCGCGCAGCCGTCGATGAAATTCACGATGCTCGTGTTGCGCAGCGCCTGCGCGTTGATGCGCGCGTAGTCCTCGTCGGCGGCGAGCGCGTCGAGCGGCGGTGCGACGATCGGAACGGTCGGCATCAGCAGTGCATCGTAGGGCGCGAGAACCGGGCGCAAGTTCGCGATCAATTCGTGCCGGCGGCGGTGCAGCTCGAGATAGTCGGCGGCGCTCATGTCCCGACCGCGCAGGATCCGCGTGAGTACCCGGGGATCGTATCGCGCGGCATCGACGGCGAGGCGCCGCCGGTGCTCGGCGAAGGCTTCCGGTGCGGAAAATCCGCCGGCGCGGTTCAGATCGGGGATCTCGTCGATCATCGGAATGCGGATCCGCTCGATCCGTGCTCCCCGCGCGGACGTACGCTGCAGCGCTCGTTCGAACGCCGCGGCGACGGGAGCGCTCAGGTCCGCGAGCACGTGGGCCTCGGGCACCGCGAAGCGCAGCCGATCGATCGGCGGGGCCACGAGCGGCTCGTCGGGCTCGCCGGCGAGGACTGCATCGATCGCCGCGCAACACGCGACCGTCGTCGTGATCGGACCAACCGAGTCGAGCGTGACGGACAGCGGATAGACGCCGTCCCGCGGGATTCGATGCGCCGTCGGCTTGAAGCCGACCAGCCCGCAGAACGCTGCGGGGATCCGACACGAGCCGCCGGTATCGGTACCGATGCCGGCGAACGCCATTCGATCGGCGACCGAGACGGCCGCGCCCGAGGAAGAGCCGCCGGGGATTCGATGCGACGGTCGGTCCCAGGGGTTGCGTGGCGTCCCGTAATGCGGGTTCACGCCGAGTCCGGAGTACGCGAACTCGGTCATGTTGGTGCGCCCGATCAGCAGGAATCCGGCCGCGCGCAGCCGTGCGACCACGGTGGCGTCGCGGGTGGCCGGCGCTGCGTCCTTCAGCACGATGGAGCCGGCGGTCGTGGTCTCGCCCGCGACGTCGAACAGATCCTTGACGGAAATCGGGATCCCGGCGTACCGGGGCAACGCGGTGCCGCGGCGTCGTGCCGCGTCGACGTGGTCCGCGGCTGTCCGGGCTGCGGCGGCGTCGACGCGCAGGAACGTTCGCGCTCCCTCGCCGCGGGGATCGTCGATGCGCGCGAGGCACTCCTCGACCAGCGCGCGGCTCGTCGTCCGGCCGCTGGCGAGTTCGGCCGCGGCGTGCCCCAGGGTCGTGGAAGAGGATTCCGTCATCGATCGCTCCGTCAGGCGAATCCTGCGACGCCGAGCAGCGCGCCCGCGCCGATCAGCCAGATCGGGTTGATGCGCGTGCGGAGCATGATCAACGCGGTCGCCGCCGTGACGAGGCCGCTGCGCCAATCCGTGTCGCTCGCGCGCGCCAGAATCCATCCGGCGGCGAGCAGCATCCCGACCGACAGTGGCGCGACTCCCGCGCGTATCGTGCGGCCGAGCGTGCCGGGCGAGCGCCGATGACCGATCCTCAGCAGGATCAGCATCAGCACGACCGGCGGCACGACGACCGCGAGCGTCGCGAGCGCTGCGCCGGCGAACCCGGCGATCTGCCAGCCGATCAGGGTCACGTACAGCATGTTCGGGCCGGGTGCCGCCTGTGCGATCGCATAGGCGGCCGCGAATTGCTGATCGCTGATCCAGGGATGCGCCTCGACGACGATGCGATGCACGTCGGGTGCGAGCATCACGATGCCGCCGCCGATCGCCGTCATCGACAGCATCGCGAGCTGGACGACGAGTGGCCAGAGTGGTGACCCGTGGCGATCCGCCCCCCCGATCATGCGCGGCGCCACCACGCCAGCAGGATCGCGAGCGGGCCGAGGGCGCCGATCACCCCCAGCATCGGCCAGTGGGCGATCCCGACGGCGACGAATGCGAGCGCGAGGAGCGTCGCCTGCATCCGGGGGAATGCCTTCGGCGCCGTCCGGTCGCGGAACAAGCCGATGCCCATGTTGATCGCGGTCGCGATGATCAAGCCGGCCGCGACGGCGGACATCCCGCCGAGTGCGTGCTCGACGCGCGGGACGCTCTCGAAGTGCTCGTACAGCGCGCCGAGCAGCACCACGGCGACCGAGGGCCCGAGCAGCATCCCGGCGAGCGCTGCGAGCGCGCCGCCGAGCCCGCACCGTTTCCAGCCGATCATCACCGCGACGTTGCAGATGCTCGGCCCCGGCAGCACCTGGCCGAAGGCGAGCATCTCCGCGAACTCCGCCGGCGTGTACCAGCGCCGCCGCTCGACGATCGCGCGGTACGCGAACGGCATCACTCCGCCGAAGCCGGACAGCGCCATCTGCGAGAATGCGAGGAACAGCGTCGCCGGGGTGACCGCGCGCGCCCGGCGCTCCGGCGTGGCTGGCGGAATCGTTCCCGTCGATGCCTCGTCGGTCATGAGCCGAAGCTCCCCCGCAAGCCGTCGATCACGAACTGCACCGCGAGCGCTCCGAGCAATACGCCGGTCAGCCGGTTGATCACGTTCGCCCCGGTCACTCCCAATACGCGCATGATCGGGCTCGCGACGTACATCGCGACGAGCGTGATCAGCAGCACGAGGAACATGCAGGCGATCAATCCGACGAACATCGCGAGCCGGTCGGTGCCCTCGCCGAACGCGAGCAGGATCGTCGCGAGCGCTCCCGGGCCCGCGATGAACGGGAATGCGAGCGGGAACACCGAGATGTCCTGCCGGCGCAGGCTCTCGACTTCCTCCGGCTGCGAGGTGCGCGTCCCCGAGGGTCGGGCGAAGACCATCTCGAGCGCCATCAGGAAGAGCAGCAGGCCGCCGAAGATCCGGAACGAATCGATGCTGATGTGCATCAGACGCAGCAGTGGGGCGCCCGCGACCGAGAACAGCGTCAGGATGATCGCGGCGACCAGGACCGCGCGCCGCGCCATCTGTCGCCGCTGTCGCTCGGTCGCGTGGGCGGTCAACGCGACGAAGACCGGAATCAGCGACACCGGTTCGACGACGACCAGGAACACCACGAAAAATCTGAGCAATACCTGGAACATCGGGCTCCTCACGGGATCGCGCCCGCTGCGGCGCCTGCGTCCGCCGGGCCGAGCCCGACGACGAGCACGTCGGGTCGCGCCGACGCCATGGGCTCTAGTGGCAGGCGGTGCGCGGCGTCGGTTTCACGAACCGCAGGGTCATGCGGTCCGACTCGCCGATCGCCCGCATCTTCGCGTGCTCGCTTCGCGGGCCCGCGAGGTCGGGTGGCAGCCGATGCACGTTGATGTCCTCGGGATCCTTCGGGTTCGCGTTGATCTCGGAGACGCCGGCGAGCCGGAACCCGGTCTTCAGGCCGAGCTCGATCAAATAGTCCTCGGGGATCCGGTGCAGGGCCTGGGAGCTGTGCACCGCGTTCTCGAACGGCCTCGCCCGGTGCTCGACGACGCCGAACACGCCACCCGGCTTCAGCACCTCGAACGCCGAACGGAACACGGCGGCGAGCGCCGCCGGGCTGCGGTTGAGCCAGTCGTGGGCATTGCGGAACGTGAGCACCATGTCCGCGGAGTCGTTCGGCCCGAGCGCGACCTGCGTCGGCGGCGAGAACGGCAGGAGCTTCGCGATGTGACCGAATACCGCCGGATCGGATGCGAGCCGCTTCTGGAATCGCGGGCTCGCGCCGGCTTCGATCAGGTGCCCGTGATCGTGGAGGAACGGCGCGAGGATCTCCGTGTACCAGCCCGCGCCGGGCGCGAGTTCGACCACGGTCATGCCGGGTTCGATGCCGAAGAACTCGAGCGTCGCGACCGGGTGACGGTACCGGTCCCGCGCCTTGTTCGCCGCGGAGCGCCAGGATCCGTCGACGGCCCGGTGCAGCCGCGCGTCGGTGGTCGGCGCGCCGGTTGACGGGGCCGCGAGCACGGGACCGACGAAGGATGCGCCGAGCAGCACGGCGCCGAGGGTGCGATGGAACGAGGGCATGGCAGGCTCCCGAGGTGGCCGGCAAGGCAGTGCCGCGGACCGATCGAAGGATACACCATCGGTCCCGAACGGGCGTGTTTTCGGTCTATCATCACGCATCGCCCGGAGCGGACCCACGATGATTTCCGAGAGCCATCCGCAGCGACGCGAACTCAACGACGAGGTCCACGCTCGGCCGGCCGGCGCGCTGCGAGCGCCGGCTCGCATCAGCTATCTCGCGCTGTTGGCGCCGCCGAGTCATCGCGACGAGGAATGGCGCCTCGTCCGCGAGCTGGCCGCACGTCACGGTGCCATCGCGCCGAGCGCGCGGGCGACCCATTTCGCCGCCGACCTCGGCGCCTTCACGTTGCGCTTCGAGCGCCACGGGGAGTTCGCGCGCTACACGTTCGTCGCCCCGGTGGCCGGACCGGAGCCGTTCGAGCCACCCGCGCTCGAGGCCGTTCCCCCGGATTTCGTGCGTGCGTTGCCTGGCCGCGTGATCGTCGCGGCGCACGGCGCCTTGATCGCGGACGCGCCCGACACCGCGGACTACGATGCGGTCGCCGCCCGGTGGTTCGAGGGCAACGCGCTCATCGGCTCGGGCGTCGGCGACGACGCGGCGATCGCACTGACCGATTTCCGGATCCGCAGCGACGGCTTCAGCCGGTTCCTGGTGCTCGATCGCCGCACCTCGCCGCGGCAAGCCGGCCGGATCGTGCAGCGCGTGCTCGAGATCGATACGTATCGGATGATGGCGCTGCTCGCCTTGCCGGTCGCGCGGGACTTGAGCCCGTTCTTCACCGACTGCGACCGGGAGCTCTCGCAGGTGACCGCGGTGCTCGAGAGCGCCGGGCACGAGGACGAAGCGGCGCTGCTCGATCGCTTGACCTGGCTCGAAGCGCAGATCCACAGCCGGACCGCGGACGCCGAATACCGGTTCTCCGCGGCGGCGGCGTACTACGAGATCGTGCAACGCCGGATCGGCGAGCTGCGGGAACGCCGGATACCGGGGCTGCAGACCTTCGGTGAATTCACCGAGCGGCGCCTCGCGCCGGCGATGAACACCTGTCGCACCGCGGCTTCCCGCCAGGAGGCGCTGTCGCGGCGAGTCGGGCGTGCGAACCAGTTGCTTGCGACCCACGTGAGCATCACCCGCGAGCGGCAGAACCAGGCGCTGCTCGAATCGATGGATCGACGCAGCAGGGCGCAATTGCGGCTGCAGCAGACGGTCGAAGGGCTGTCGGTCGCCGCGATCACGTACTACGTCGTCGGCCTGATCGGCCACGCGGTCAGCGGCTTCGACGCGCTGGGCTACCGCGTGCCACCTGAACTCGTGATGGGCCTCAGCATTCCGATCGTCGCCGGACTCGCGGCGGTCGGCATCCACCGGATCCGGCGCGCGATCGCGCACAAGGAGGAATGAACGCCGGGTGCCGGCGGCGCCGCGCGCCGCCGCCGGGTCGCGCGGTCAGCGCGCTGCGCGCGGGGCGGCCTGCGCGATGAACTCGTCGATCGTGTGCGCGAGCGCGGGCTCGACGGACGGGTTCACGTACAGCATGTGACCGACCGGGTAATACGCCTCGTGGATCCGGGCGAGCGCGCCGGGGCCGAGGCCGAGGTGCTCGATCGTGTAGTCGGTCGCGAAGAACGGCGTCGCCATGTCGAAGTAGCCGTTGTTGAACAGGACCTGCATTCCCGGGTCGTTGGCCATCGCGCGGGCGAGCGCCGGCGAGACGTTGCGCGACTTCAGGTTGCCGACGCCGCTGCCGAGCGCGTTGAGCGGCGATCGATAGGTCCAGTTCCACGCCTTGAACACCGTGTTGCTCGACTGCACGTAGGGGCGGTCGCTGTGGTAGCCCAGGTCGTCGCGCAGGTACGCGTCGAAGCTCGCGGTCAGCGCCCCCCAGATCGCGGTCGTCGACGCGCCGGCGGCGCTCGCGCCCGGGGTCGGCGACAGCGGCTGCAGTTCCGGCGAGGTGAAGCGCGCGTCGAATCGGCCGGTCATCGGGCCGTTCGGGCCGAGCAGGCGCCGCATGAACACCGGCAGCGTGATCCGCAGGTTCGCCCGTTCCCACAGCGTCGCCGGCACGCCCGTGAGCGTCGCGAGACGGCTCGCGACCCGGGCCCGATCCGCGGCCGGGAGCGTCGAGCCCGCGAACAGCGCCTGCAGGTAATCCGTGCCCGCGTACGCGCGCGCGGCGTCCACCGCTTGCGTGAGGGTCTCCCCGGCCGGCAACCGGTGGTGGTACCAGGCGACCGCCGCGTACGACGGCAGATACAGCGCGAACGGCAGGTCGTTCCCGGCGGTGAAGTTGATCGTCGCGAAATCCAGCACCGTGGAGCACAGGATCACGCCGTTCACGTAGACCCCCCGCCGTACGAGGTCCTCGGCGAGCACCGCGGAGCGCGTCGTGCCGTAGCTTTCGCCGAGCAGGAACTTCGGCGAGTTCCAGCGGCGGTTCTCGGTCGCATAGCGCTCGATGAACTGCGCGAACGCCTGCGCGTCGCCGTCGATCCCGTAGAACAGCTTCGGCGTTCCCTTGCCGACGAGCCGGCTGTAGCCGGTGCCGATCGCATCGATGAACACGAGGTCCGTGCGGCCGAGCAGGCTGTCGGGATTGTCGACGAGTCGATACGGCGGCTGCATCGCGGCCGCATCACCGGGTGCGGGCCAATCGATCCGTCGTGGCCCGAACCCGCCGACGTCGACGAGTGCCGAGGCGAAGCCGGGTCCGCCGTTGTAGGCGAACGTGATCGGCCGGCGGGTCGGGTCGCCGCCGTCCCGCGTGTACGCGACGTAGAACACGCTCGCGGTCGCGTGGTGCTTCGCGTCGTAGAGCAGCAGTGTGCCCGCGGTCGCCGTGTACGCGATCCGCTGGCCGCCGATCTCGGCGACGTGATGGGTGACGACGGTGCGGGGCTTCGGCACCGGCGCCGGCGCCGGTTTCGCGGCCGCCGTCGCCGGCGGGTTCGGCGCGCTCGCCGGGGCGGCCCACGCGGCTGCGCTCGCGAGGCCGACGGCGAGCGACATCACTACGGTACGATGAGCACGCATCGGCGTCCTCCGGGTGAGAGGACCCGATCCTAACCGGTCGAGGGCAGCGAACGCCAACCGCCAACGATAAGTCGGCCGGCGCCGTCGCAATCTGCGCGCCGTCAGTTTCGGGATTGTCCGACCCGGCATACTGCGTCGGATCTATGCAGACTCATCAAGATCTCGAGGACCTCGGTCACGCGCTGCCGGTCCTGGCGGGCGCGCCGGCGACGGCGATCGAGGCCGACGGCACACCGCTCGCGCTGCTGCAGTTCGGTGCGATCTGGCTGCCGCGTTCGGTCGCGCACGCGGTCGCCGTGGCCGTGCTGCGCAGTGTCGAGCGAGCGCATCCCCGCTTGCCCCGCAATCTCCTCGCGCTCGACCCGGCGGTCGTGCACGTGATCCCGAACGACCTGCCGTACGGCTTCGCGCTCGCGTTCGGGCGCGAGCCGGCGCGGCTCGGCGTGATCGCGCGCGAGGCGCACGGCGCGGATGCGACGATCCGTGCGAGTACCCGCGTGCTCGTGGACCTGCTCGAGGGACGGATCGACAGCGATTCCCTGTTCTTCCGCCGCGACCTGATCGTCTCCGGCAACACCGCCGTGGTCGTCGGCCTGCGCAACGTGCTCGATCGGGAACCGCTCCTGCTCGCCGACGAGCTCGCGCGCGTGCTCGGACGGTTCGCACCCGCGTCGCGGGCGATCGCCCGGCGGCTCAACGGCTGGGTCGAAGCGCTCCTCGAGCGCGTCTCGGCCGCGCACCGGGTACTGCATCCGCGGGAGCAGGACGCGAGCGCGATGTTCCGCGCCGAGATCGACCGGCATCGGTCCGAGATCGCTGCCCTGACCGCGCGCCTCGCGCAGTTCGAGGCACGGCAGAAGCGTCGCGACGAGAAGTCGGCATGAGCGCGGGAACCCTCGAACTCGTGTGTCCAGCGGGCACGCCGGCGGCGCTGCGGGCCGCGGTCGATGCGGGCGCGGACAGCGTCTACTGCGGCTTTCGCGATCGCACCAATGCGCGCAACTATCCGGGGCTCAACTTCGATCCGGAGGAACTCGCCGAAGGGATCGCGTATGCGCACGGCCGCGGCTGCAAGGTGCTCGTCGCGATCAATACCTTCCCGCCCGCCGGCGACACGGGCCCCTGGTGCCTCGCGGTCGATCGAGCCGCCGACGCCGGCGCCGACGCGGTGATCCTGGCCGACATCGGTCTGCTCGACTATGCGACGCGCACCCATCCGCAGCTGCGCCGCCACCTGTCCGTGCAGGCGTCGGCCGCGAACGCGCCGTCGATTCGCTATTACCGCGACCACTTCGGCGTCAAGCGCGTCGTGCTGCCGCGCGTGCTGTCGATCGACGAGGTGAGCGCCCTCGTCGAGGAGACCGGGATCGAGACGGAAGTGTTCGCATTCGGCAGCGTGGGTCCGATGTCCGAGGGGCGCTGCTTCCTGTCGTCCTATCTGTGCGGCGTGTCGCCGACCAGCGAGGGCGCCTGTGCGCCCGCGAACCACGTGAGCTACGTCGAGAGCGACGGCCGGGTGCTGTCGAAGCTCGGACCGGTCACGCTGAACGCGTTCGCGCCGGGCGAGCCCGCCGCGTACCCGACGCCCTGCAAGGGTCGCTACCTCACGCACGGACGCGCCTCGTACCTGTTCGAGGAGCCGGTCGCACTGAACGCGCTCGCGATCCTGCCGGAGTTGCGCGCCGCGGGTGTCACCGCCCTGAAGATCGAGGGGCGTCAGCGCAGCCGCGCGTACGTGACGCAGGTGGTCGGCACCTTTCGTCAGGCGCTCGATGCGCTCGCCCGTGGCCACGCGGTCGAGCCGCTGCTGTCGACGCTGCGCCAGGAGGCTGAGGGTGGGCGGGAGACCTTCGGCGCGTACCGGAAGGGATGGAAATGAGCGCGATCGCGCCGGCCCGGCTGACGCTCGGGCCCTTGTTGTTCCATTGGCCCGCGGCGAAGCGTCGGGACTTCTATCTTCGCATCGCCGATGAAGCGCCGGTCGACACCGTGTATCTCGGCGAGGTCGTGTGCTCGAAGCGCGAAAGCGCGTTCGACCCGTATCTCGACGAGGCGGTGCGTCGCCTGCAGGCGGCGGGCAAGACGGTCGTGCATTCGACGCTCGCGCTCGTGACCACGCCGCGCGAGGTCCGCCGCTTGCGCGAGAGCGCCGAGCACGGGCTCCTCGTCGAGGCGAACGACGTCGCCTGCCTCGACGTGCTCGCCGGCGCCCCGCACGTGGTCGGGCCGTACATCAACGTGATCAACGAGCGCACGCGCGACGTCCTCGCCTCGCAGGGCGCGATCCGCATCGCGTTGCCGGTGGAACTGCCCGAGGCCTCGATCCGCACGATCGCAGCGGGTGCGGGCGCGACCGCGATCGAGGTCCAGGCGTTCGGGCGCCAGCCGCTGTCGGTCGCGATGCGCTGCTATCACGCGCGATCGCACAACCTGTCGAAGGACCATTGCCAGCTCGTCTGCGGTCTCGATGCGGAC
The DNA here is from genome assembly GCA_021780395.1 of Pseudomonadota bacterium. The sequence continues at coordinate 1,833 of JAJXYU010000230.1, read as the reverse complement.
GGTCTGACCGCGACCAGCATGGCCGGCGAGGACGTGCTCACGATCAACGGAACGCAGACCCTGTCGTACGGGTACGGGGTCCTCCTCGACGAGATCGAGCGCCTGCGCGAATCCGGCGTCGGCTATTTCCGACTCTCGCCGCACGATCTCGACATGGTGCGCGTCGCCACGCGCTACCGCGAACTCCTGGATCGCCAGCGCGAGCCGGCCGCGGTCGCCGCCGAACTGCGCGCGATGCTCGCCGGGCGGCCGCTGATCAACGGCTTCGTCCGCGGCCACGCGGGCATGACCTGGAGTTGACCTCGCCGCCCCGATCCTTCGTCGAAGGATCGCGGTATGATCCTCCGCACGATCGCCGGCAGCGGCGTGCGGAGCGAAGGACGCGGCGATGAACTCGATCACCCGGCGAATCACCGGCGGCGACGCGCTGGTCGAGTCCCTGCGGGCGCACGAAGTCGATACGGTGTTCGGCATTCCCGGGGTGCAGACGTACGGGCTGTTCGACGCGTTGTACCGGACGAACGGCGCGATTCGCACGATCGGTCCGCGCCACGAACAGGCGACCGGGTACATGGCTTACGGCTACGCGCGCACGACCGGCCGGCCGGGCGTGTTCACCGTGGTCCCGGGCCCGGGGGTCCTCAACACCGGCGCGGCGATCTGCACCGCGTATGGCGCGAGCGCACCGGTCCTGTGCCTGACCGGCCAGGTTCCCTCGGCCCACCTCGGCAGCGGCAAGGGCCACCTGCACGAACTCCCGGATCAACTGGCGACCTTGCGCAGCCTGACGAAGTGGGCGGCCCGCGTCGAGCATCCGAGCCAGGCCCCTGCACTCGTTGCCGAGGCGTTCCACCAGATGCGCAGCGGTCGGCCGCGGCCCGTCGCCCTCGAGATGCCCTGGGACGTGTTCACCGCGTCGGCACCGGTCGGTCCGCCGCGGCCGGCGGCGGTCGAAGCGCCGAACGAGGCCGATCCGGAGGCCCTCGCGGCGGCGGCCGAGCTGATCGCGGGTGCGCGCCACCCGATGATCATGGTCGGTAGCGGCGCGCAGCACGCCGGCGCGGAAGTCCTGGATCTCGCCGAGCGGCTGCAGGCGCCGGTCGTGAGCCTGCGGGGTGGCCGCGGTATCGTCGCCGACGATCATCCGCTCGGATTCCATTGCGTCGCCGGCTATCGGCGCTGGCCCGAGACCGACGTGCTGATCGGAATCGGCACGCGACTCGAGCTCGTGTGGTTCCGGTGGCACGCGACGCCGCGCAGCGTCCCGCTGGTGCTGATCGAGATCGATCCCGCCCAATTGCCGAAGCTGCGACCGACGGTCGGGATCGTCGGCGACGCCCGTCGCGCGACGCGCGATCTCGTCGAGCGCCTGCGGCGGATCGGCGCGGCGCGACCGTCCCGCCACGAGGAGTTCGCGGCCTTGAAGGCGCGCGTGCGCGAGGAGGTCGCGACGCTCGGGCCGCATCTGCGATTTCTCGACGCGATGCGCGCGGTGCTGCCGCGGAACGGGTTCTTCGTCGACGAGATCTGTCAGAGCGGGTTCGCCTCGCTGTTCGGCTTCCCGGTCTACGAGCCGAGGACGTTCGTGTCGAGCGGGCATCAAGGCACGCTCGGCTTCGGCTATTCGACCGCGCTCGGAGTGAAGGTCGCGCATCCCGACCGCCCGGTGCTGTCGATTTCCGGCGACGGCGGATTCCTGTTCGGCGTGCAGGAGCTCGCGACCGCCGCGCAGTACCGGATCGGCGTGGTCGCGGTGGTCTTCAACAACGGCAGCTTCGGGAACGTCCAACGGGATCAGGAACAGGGCTTCGGCGGCCGGGTGATCGGCTCGCC
>JAJXYU010000269.1 GCA_021780395.1 Pseudomonadota bacterium | reverse complement strand
GACGCGCCGACGGCAAGCCCGGCGAGCGCCCGGCTGACCGGGCCGACCGCGCGCACCGTGTGCACGAGCCGCGCTCGATCGGCCGGATCGCCGCTCAGGCTGATCGCGGCTTCGCCGAGCCCGAACGCGTAGAGCATATTGAACTGTCCCGGCTCGAACGCCGGCGACTCACCGGACTCGGGGTCGAGCTCGAGGCTCACCGTGTCGGGGAGTTCGGGCCGCACCGCAGCGACCCGGTAGCGGCGCGGAATCCAGGTCGCCTCGAGGGCGGCGCTCACGGATCCGCCCCGCGGTAGACGTCGAGGTGCTGCAGACGCAGCGCCTGCAGGCGGTCGATCGCGGGCCGCAGCACGGCTTGCAGCAGGTGATAGCCGATCCGCGGATCGGCGTCGCAACGCTCGCGCACGCGGCGGGCATCGATCGCAATCGCACGTACCGGCCGCACCGCGCGCGCATCGCAGGCCCAGCGGTAGGGCGGCAACATCCAGGACAGGCCGACGAGATCGCCGGCGCCGAGCGTCGCGAGCACCTGCGCGGGCCGTGCCGGCGCGTGGGCCTCGAGCGCGACCCGACCCTGTTCGATCAGAAAGCACTCGTCCGCCGGCGCCCCGACCCGCAGCAGATACTCGCCGGTCACGAACTCGACCGGACGGGTGCAGCCCGCGACCGCATCGCCGAGTTCCTCAACGCGCATCCGCGTCCCTCCCGGCTCGCGCGTCGGCTTCGGCGTCGATCGCCGCCGCTTCCGCGGCGAGATCGATCCCGGCGGGACACCAGGTCACGCAGCGGCCGCAGCCGACGCAGCCGAGCGTGCCGAACTGGTCCCGCCAGGAGGACAGCTTGTGCGTGATCCATTGTCGGTACCGGGAGGCGGTGCTCGAGCGGACGCTGCCACCGGGGAGATGCGAGAAGCCCAGCGTGAAGCACGAGTCCCAGTGCCGCTCGCGCGTCGCGGTGGTGCCCGCGAGATCGGTCCGGTCGACGACCGTGGTACAAAAGCAGGTCGGACAGACCGTCGTGCAGTTCGCGCAGCCGAGACAGCGCTCGGCGATCGCCGCCCACCGGGGATGCTCGGGCGTCTCCTGCAGCCGGCGCGCAACGCGCTGCCCGTCGAAGCGGCGCGGCATCGCTTGCGCGCAGCGCTCGCTGACCGCCGCGGCCGCCTCGATCGCCTCCGCCGGCGCCGGTCGGCCGGGCAGGTGGACTGCGAGCTCGGCTCCGCGATCGCTGCCGATCTCGACCAGAAAGCGATGCACGGGACGCTTCAGTTCCGTCAACGCGAGATCGAACCCCCGCTCGACGCGCGGGCCGGTGCCGGTCGAGGTACAGAAGCAGCTCTCGCCGGGCAACGCGCAATTGACCGCGACCAGGAAGGTCGCCTCCCGGCGGCGCTGGTAGCCCAGGTCCGGGTAAGGCCCTTCGAGGAACACCCGATCGAGCACCCCGATCGCCGCGACCTCACACGCCCGGATTCCGAGGAACGCCTGGCGAGGCGGGACCGCCGCGGCGGTCTCGACCGGCACGAACCCCGATCCCTCGCGTCGGAACCGCACCTCGGTCTGCAGCGGCGGGTGCAGCCACCGCTTGAAGGAGCCGGCTCCCGGCGTGAAATCGAAGTACCCCGCGCCGGGCGCGTCCTCGAGGCGATAGCGTCCCGGGGCCTGCGTCGTCGTGCAATCGCGCGGCAGGTCCTCGAGCTGCGCGACCTCGTCGAGCACGATCTCGTCGCCGCGCCGGCGGGATCCCTGCACCCGGTAGCCGCGCTCGCTCAGCCCGTCGATCAGGGCTTGCAGCGCGGGCGCCTCGATCAGGCGCGCGGCAATGGCGGCACGTTCGGCCATGGACAGTCCTCCGCGAGCCTTCGATGCTCGACGGATCCGCCGGCACGGGCAATACGGACTTGCCGCGTCCGAATCTCGAACCGCGAGGCCGGCGGGTTCCTTTCAGCAAGCGCTGCGATTACCCTGTCGGGCGATGCCGACCGCCGACGCGCCACGACCCACGGCCGCCTACCGACCGCGGATCAACCCCTGGTTGATCGCCCCGATCGTCGCGCTCGCGGCGTTCATGGAAGTCCTCGACATCTCGATCGCGAACGTCTCGCTGCCGCACATCGCCGGCAACCTCGGCGCGAGCCAGGACGAGTCGGCCTGGGTGCTGACCTCGTACCTCGTCACGAATGCGATCTCGATGCCGGTCTCCGGCTGGATCTCGACGACCATCGGCCGCAGGCGCTTCTTCCTGATCTGCATCATCGGCTTCACGATCGCGTCGCTCCTGTGCGGGATCGCACCGAGCCTCGCCGCCCTGGTGTTCTTCCGGGCGCTGCAGGGCGCCGCCGGCGGCGGTCTGCAGCCGACCGCCCAGGCGATCCTGACCGACACCTTTCCGCCGAAACAGCGCGGGATGGCGTTCGCGGTCTACGGGATCTCGGTCGTGTTCGCCCCGGCGCTCGGACCGACGCTCGGCGGCTGGATCACCGACAACATCTCCTGGCGCTGGGTGTTCCTGCTGAACGTCCCGGTCGGTGCGATTCTCGTGTTCCTCATTCTCGCGTTCATCGACGACCCGCCGCACCTCGTGAGCGCGCGGCTCGACGCGCGACGCCGCGGCATCCGCTTCGACCTCCTCGGCTTCGGGTTCGTCGCGCTCGGACTCGGCGCGCTGCAGATCGTCCTCGACCGCGGCCAGGAGGACGACTGGCTCGCCTCGCCGCTGATCGCGACGCTCGTCGCCGTCTCGGCGCTGTCGCTGATCGCGCTGGTGGTGCGGGAGCTGCTCGCGCGCGAACCGATCGTCGATCTGCGCCTGCTCGGCAACCGCACGTTCGCGGTGAGTTCGCTGCTGATGTTCATGCTCGGCTTCGTGCTGCTCGGCAGCACCTTCCTGGTCCCCGCGTTCGTGCAGGAACTGCTCGGCTATACCGCGACCGACGCCGGGCTCGTGATCACCCCCGGCGCGCTGATGCTGGTCGTGCTGATGCCGTTCGTCGGCCGCGCGATCGGCCGGGTCGACGCGCGGCTGCTGATCGCGTTCGGACTCACGGTCTGCGGCCTCGCGCTCCTGTGGGTCTCGCACTTCGATCTGGCGACCGATTACCTCACGGTGATGCTCGCCCGGGTGATGCAGGCCCTCGGACTCGCGTTCCTGTTCATCCCGATCAACACCGAAGCCTTCGGGTCGGTGCCGTCCGCGAAGGTGAACAACGCGTCGGCGCTGATCAACGTGTGCCGCAATCTCGGCGGCAGCGTCGGGATCTCGATCGCCTCGACGCTGCTGGTCCGGCGCAGCCAGTTCCATCACAGCGTGCTGGTCACGAATTTGCACGCGGGCAACCCGGCCTACCGATCGATGCTCGCGCAACTGACCGCGCACTTCGCACCGATCTATGGCAGCGCGAATGCGGCGGCGCACGCACTCGCGACGATCGGCTTCTTCGTCGACCAGCAGTCGCGGCTGCTCGCGTATCTCGACGCGTTCTGGTTCTTCGGCTGGGTGTTTCTCGCGATGGTGCCGATCGTGTTCCTGATGAAGGCCGCGACGGGCCATGGCGCGCCGCCGGCGCATTGACCGGAGCACGCGGCAGCGTCGTCCGGGGTCGGGTTCATTTTGGGGAGAGGGGAAACGTCGATGCACAATTCACTCGTGCGCGTTCCACGCGCTGGCCTCGCGCTCGCGAGCCTCCTGCTGAGCGGTGCCGCGTTCGGCTTCGGCGAGACGCCGCCGCCGAACCTGCCCGGTCCCGTGCCGCCGCCGGCGAATCGGCGGCTCGCCCGCGAGATCTATCGCGATCTCGTCGACATCCGGTCCGTGCACTCGGTGGGCACTGCCGGGACGGCGGCCGTGATCGTGCGGTACCTGAAGGCGAACGGCTTTACCGACGGCGAGATCCGGGTGTTGCCGGAGCCGAAAGCTCCACGCCAGGTCAACGTGGTGGTTCGGCTGAAGGGCAAGCACGGCCGAGGGCGCAAGCCCGTGATGTGGATCTGTCACATGGACGTCGTGGACGCGAAGGCCGCGGACTGGACGGCGCCGCCGTTCCGGTTCACCGCGCGCAACGGCTGGTTCTACGGCCGCGGAACCTCGGACATGAAGGACGGCGACGCCGCGGTCGCGGCGAGCCTGATCCGGCTGAAACACGAGGGCTACGTGCCGGACCGCGACATCATCGCCGCGTTCACGGCCGACGAGGAGGTGGGTCTCGACGAGGACGGACCGGCGTTCCTGCTCAAACACCACCCGCATGCGGTCGATGCCGGGCTCGTGATCAATCCCGACGGCAACAGCGGCGAACTCCTGGACGGCAGGCGGCTCGACTTCGCGGTCGAGACGGTGCAGAAGGCCTACGCCACCTACACGCTGACCGTGACCAACAAGGGCGGGCACAGCTCGGAGCCCCGGCCGGACAACGCGATCTACGAACTCGCGCACGCGCTCCTGCGGGTCGCCGCGTATCGCTTCCCGTACGAGACCAACGCGACCACGCGACTTTACTTCCACGACATCGCCGCCCGCCAGAGCGGCCAGACGCGTGCCGCCCTGTTGCGGCTCGCCGCCTCGCCGACGGTCGATGAGGCCGCCGCGGCGCGACTCTCGAAGGACGTCGCGATGAACGCGATCCTGCACACGACCTGCGTCGCGACGATGCTGCGCGCCGGCGTGCAGGAGAACGCGTTGCCCTCGCGCGCGGTCGCGACCGTGCAGTGCCGGCTGATGCCGGACATGTCGGCTGCCTCGGTGCAGGCGACGCTCGAACGCGTCGTCGCCGATCCGAAGGTCGCGGTCGCACCGCTCGGCGACTATCCGCGCGCGGGCGAATCCCCGCCGGATCCGACGTTGCTCGCGCAGGTCGGCCGGGTCGTCGATTCGATGTGGCCCGGCGTGCCGGTGGTGCCGTTCATGTTCGCCGGTGCGAGCGACTCGCTCTACACCCGCAATGCCGGGATTGCGAGCTACGGGATCGGCGGCGGCTGGAACGACCTCAAGGACATCCGCATGCACGGCCGCAACGAGCGGATGAGCCAGCAAGGTTTCTACCAGGAAGTGGAGTTCACCTACCGGTTGATGAAGGAGCTGACCGGCGGCCGCCCGATCGACCGGTAGAGCCACGCGATCGTCACCGCGAATGCGCCGCCGCCGAGCCACACCGCCGCGTTCGCGAACCCGTCGCCGACGAGCGCGAGCGGTGCGGGCCGGCCGGAGAACACGACGAGCGCCGCGAGCAGCACGCCGACGAGGCTCTCGCCGACGATGAGTCCCGACGCGAGCAGCACCCCGAGCTGCCGCATCGCCTCCGGCGCGGGTCCCCGGTCCGCACGGCGCTCGAACCAGTGGCCCGCGATCGCGCCGAGCACGACCATCAGGGTCGTCGACGTCGGCAGATAGATCCCGAGCCCGATCGCGAGCGGCGGCAGGCTCACGCGGCGCCAGCGTCGCGTGAGCGCGGCGTCGACCGCGATCGCGGCCGCGCCGATCGCGGCACCGTCGACGATCAGGCGCCAGTCGATCTTCCCCTGGAGCACGCCGACCGCGAGCGCCGAGATCAGCCCCGCCTGCGGCGCCGGGAGCGCCCGCGCCGGATCCGCGCCCGGCGCACCGGCGAATCCATAGGCCTGGTTCAGGAGCCCGAGCACCGGCGGGATCACCGCCGCGCCCATCACCACGCCGACCACGAGCGCGAGCTGCTGCCGCCACGGAGTCGCGTCGACCAGCTGCCCGGTCTTCAGGTCCTGCAGGTTGTTGTTCGCGATCGTCGCGACCGCGAAGATCACCGCGGTCACGAACAGCGCGAACGCGACCAGCGCGCGACCCGCCACCGGCGGCAGATGCGGCTCGAGGCCGAGCGCGAGCAGCACCGCCGCGCCGATCACGACCAGGATGCCGACGCCGGACAAGGGGCTGTTCGACGCCCCGATCAGCCCCGCCATGTAGCCGCAGACCGCGGAGACGAAGAAGCTCATCAGCACGACGTACGCGAGCCCGCCCGCGACCAGCACGGCGAGCTCCGCGCCGAGCCCGCTGCCGCGCGCGAACGCGCCGAGGATCACGGCGACGGGAACCAGGCACGCCAGGGTCACGACGCCGACGATCCCGATCGGGATGTCGCGCTCGACCCGC
>JAJXYU010000130.1 GCA_021780395.1 Pseudomonadota bacterium | reverse complement strand
CGCTGCGGGTGGTGCTGCGCCTGATCGCGCCGGACGCCGCGCGGGAATCCGCGGTCGCCGAGGACCTGCGTCTCACGCTCGGCCCCGACGTTCCGCTCGCGCCGGCCGCGCCGCCGCGGTCGCGGGTGCCGCGTTTCGATCACGTGTTCCTGATCATGATGGAGAACACGAGTTACCATCAGGTGATCGGCGACCGGCGGGACGCGCCCTTCATCAACGCGCTCGCGCGCCGCGGCGTGCTGCTCGCGAACTACCGCGCGGTCTACCACCCGAGCGACGAGAACTATCTCGCGATCGCGAACGGATCCGCCGGCGTGCGCGGACCGATGTACTTCCCGCACATCCACCTCGCGGTCCGCCACCTCGGCGACGTGATCGAGGCCGCGGGATTGACCTGGAAGGCCTACGAGCAGGGCATGGGCACGCCGTGCAACACGACGACGAAGTACGACAAGTATTACGAACCCGACGACGCGCCGTTCGTGAACTATGCGAACGTGATCGACGATCCGGCGCGGTGCCGCGCGCACCTCGTCGATACGAAGCAACTCGCGGTCGATCTCGCCTCGACGGCGACGACGCCGAGTTTCGCGTGGCTCGCGGCGGATGATTACGACGACGGCGAGGACGCCGGCAACGGCTCTCCGCACAGCCTGGTCGTGCAGGACGGGTGGCTGCGCCGCACGCTCGCGCCGCTGTTCGCCTCGCCCGCGTGGCGCACGCAGCGCTCGCTGTTGATCCTGACCTGGGACGAGTCGTCGACGACACGGACGAACCACGTCGCGACGATCCTGGTGGGTTCGCGCGGCACGGTCCGTCGCGGCACCGTGAGCCGCCGCCGTTACGATCATTACAGCACCGCCCGCACGATCGAGGCCGCGCTCGGACTGCCGCCGCTCACCGCGAACGACGCCTACGCGCGTCCGATCGACGACGCGTTCGTGCGTTGACCGCCGCGTCGGTGCTTTGACACGCGCGCTCGCGCTGCTATAGAGTGCCTTCGCTCGAAGTGGCAGTCTGATCGGAGAGTGTTCGGCCACGCGCCGGACCGCCGAAGGCGCAAGTTCCGCCCGGAAACGCTCAGGCCCAGCAACGACCGACTGCGGAAGCCGTGCAGCTTCGATTCGAGCTCTGGAGAGTGGTGGATCCCGAGATGACGTAGGATCCGCCCACCGAAGGGGCGCGGCGCCGATCCGGCGTCCGATCTCTCAGGTCGCAGGACAGAGGGGCGGCAGACGTTCGAGGAACGTCTGCCGCCTTTTTTTTTCGGTCCGCGCAGCGGTCGGGATGCGATGGAGGCCTCATGGGACGACGCACGGTCTTGTTCGATCTGCATCGCACGCTCGGCGCGCGCATGGTGGATTTCGGCGGCTGGGACATGCCGCTGCACTACGGATCCCAGGTCGCCGAGCACAACGCGGTGCGCCGCGCCGCCGGCGTCTTCGACGTGTCCCACATGGGGGTGGTCGACGTGGACGGCGCGGGATCGCGCGAGCTCCTCGAGCGATTGCTCGCGAATGACGTCGCCAAGCTCACCGCGCCGGGCCGGGCTTTGTACGGCTGCATGCTGAACGAGGCCGGCGGTATCATCGACGATCTGCTGGTCTACCGGCTCGAGGCGTCCGCATTCCGGATCGTCGTGAACGCGGGCCGGCGCGACGTGGATCTCGCCTGGATTCGCCGGCACGCGGCCGGGTTCGGCGTCACGATCGCGGAACGCGACGATCTCGCGATGCTCGCAGTGCAAGGGCCCGAGGCGCGCGCGCTGGCCGCGAAGCTGCTGGCGCCGGCGCAGGCACAGGCGGCGCTCGCGCTCGCGCCGTTCCATGCGCGCACCGTCGGTGAATGGTACGTCTCGCGGACCGGCTATACCGGCGAGGATGGCTTCGAGGTGATGCTGCCGGCGGCCGGCGCCGCGGATCTGTTCGAGGCGCTGCGGGCCGCGGGCGCCGCACCCTGCGGGCTCGGGGCGCGCGACACCCTGCGACTCGAGGCCGGATTGAACCTCTACGGCAACGACATGGACGAGCAGACCGATCCGTTCGAGTCGGCGCTCGGCTGGACGGTCGCGATGCAGCCGGTCACGCGACGCTTCTTGGGGCGCGATGCGCTCGAGGCGATCGAGCGACGCGGTTCCGCGCGCAAGCTCGTCGGCTTGCTCCTCCTCGACCGGGGCGGCGTGCTGCGCCGGCACCAGACCGTGATCGCGCCGGGCGTCGGCGAAGGCGAGATCACGAGCGGCGGCTTCTCGCCGACGCTCGAGCGCTCGATCGCGTTTGCGCGCGTGCCCGCCGCCACCGGCACCGAGGTCGAGGTCGGCGTGCGCGGTCGCGCGCTGCGTGCGCGTGTCGTGAAGCCGCCGTTCGTACGACATGGTCAGCCGCTGGTTTCCTGAGCCCCCACCTGGAGAGCCCCCGCACATGAGCAACGTCCCTCCCGAACTCGAGTACACCGACGCGCACGAATGGATCCGCCGCCTGCCCGACGGGATCGCCGAGGTGGGCATCACCGATCACGCGCAGCACGCGCTCGGCGACATCGTCTACGTCGAGCTGCCGGACCTCGGGCGCACGGTGAGCGCGGGCGAGGCCTGCGCGGTGGTCGAATCGGTGAAATCCGCGTCCGACGTCTACGCGCCGGTGAGCGGCGAGGTGATCGGCCGCAACGACGCCCTCGAGACCGCACCCGAAGCGATCAACCAGGATCCGTACGGCGCCGGCTGGATGCTGCGTGTGCGGCTCGCACCAGGCGGCGGCGACGCGAAGACGCTGTCGGCCGCGGCCTACCTCGACCTGCTCGGCAAGGAGAGCGACTGATGGCGTTCATCCCGCACACCCGCGCGGACGTCGAGGAAATGCTCGCGGTGATCGGGGTCGGGAGCCTCGACGCGCTGTTCGAGGAGATCCCGGCGCCATTGCGCGCGGCCGAGCTCACCGGCGTCCCGGAGGCGCTGACCGAGATGCAGGTCGGCCGGCTGATGCGCGAGCGCGCGGCGTGCGACGGAACGCCGCTGTGCTTCATCGGCGCCGGCGCGTACGAGCATCACGTTCCGGCGGCTGTCTGGGCGATCACGACCCGCGGTGAGTTCTACACCGCGTACACCCCGTACCAGGCCGAAGCGAGCCAGGGCACGCTGCAGCTGCTGTACGAATTCCAGACGATGCTCGCGACCTTGACGGGGATGGAGGTCTCGAATGCCTCGCTCTACGACGGCGCATCGGCCACGGGCGAAGCCTGCTTGATGGCGGTCCGTGCGAACCGCAAGTCCACGTCGCGACGCATCCTCGTGCCGACGACGCTCCATCCGCGCTATCGCGAGGTCGGGCACTCGATCGCGGGCCAGCAGGGGCTCGTGTTCGAAGTCGTGCCCTACGATCCGGCGCGAGGCACGATCGCGGTCGACGCGCTCGATCGGGCGGCGGCCGGGGGCGACGTCACGGCGCTCGTCGTGCAACAGCCGAACTTCTTCGGCGGCTTCGAGGACGTCGACGCGCTCACCGACTGGGCGCATGCGCACGACGCGCTGCTGATCGCGGTCGTGAACCCGATCTCCCTCGGCATGCTGCGCTCTCCCGGCGAGTGGGGGCAGCGCGGCGCCGACATCGTCGTCGGCGAGGGCCAGCCGCTCGGTGTGCCGCTGTCCTCGGGCGGTCCGTACTTCGGATTCATGACGACGCGCAAGGAGTTCGTCCGCCACATGCCGGGCCGCATCGTCGGGCGCACCTTGGACAGCGCCGGTCAGGAGGGCTACACGCTCACGTTGCAGGCGCGTGAACAGCACATCCGCCGCGCGAAGGCGACCTCGAACATCTGCACCAACCAGGGACTGCTGGTCACCGCGGCGACGATCTACCTGTCGCTGATGGGTGCCGAGGGTCTCGAGCGCACCGCGGCGGCCGCGCACGCCCGGACGCGGCAGCTGCGGGCGGCGCTGCTCGGCATCCCCGGCGTTCGCGGGGCATTCGACGGGCCGTTCTTCCACGAGACCGTGCTGCGGCTCGACCGTCCGGTCGCGCCGGTGCTCGCGGCGCTCGCGGCGCAAGGCATTCTCGGCGGGTACGACCTCGCGCGCGACTACCCGGCGCTCGCACCCGCGATGCTGGTGTGCGCGACGGAGACCAAGACGGATGCCGACATCGAACGCTATGCGGCGGCGCTCGAGCGGATCCTCGCACCGGCACCCCCTTCGACGGCGAACTCCTGAGGCGAACGATGGCAATGCGTGAACCGACGATATTCGAGTGCGGCGCGCCGGGACGCGGCGCGAGCGATCAATGGCCGACCCCCTCCCCGGACGCGCTCGCGGACATACCGCCGCAGCTGCGGCGCAAGCGGCGTCCCGCGCTGCCGGAAGCCTCCGAACTCGACGTCGTGCGCCATTACACGCGCCTGTCGCAACGCAATTTCTGCATCGACACGCACTTCTATCCGCTCGGATCGTGCACGATGAAGTACAACCCGAAGGCGTGCAACCAGTACGCGATGCTGCCCGAGTTCCTCGGCCGGCACCCGCTCGCGCCCGCCGCGTCGAGCCAGGGCCTGCTGCGTTGCCTGCACGAGTTGCAGGAGATCCTGAAGAGCGTGACCGGCATGGGCGCGGTGTCGCTCGTGCCGATGGCCGGCGCGCAAGGGGAGTTCGCCGGCGTGTCGATGATCCGCGCCTATCATCGCTCGCGCGGCGATCTCGGGCGCGACGAGATCGTCGTGCCGGAGGCGGCGCACGGCACGAACCCTGCGACCGCGACGATGTGCGGCTTCCGGGTGCGCGAGATCCCGGTGAACGCCGACGGCGACGTCGATCTCGCGGCGCTGCGCGCCGCGGTGGGACCTCGGACCGCGGGGATCATGCTCACCAATCCGTCGACGCTCGGCGTGTTCGAGCGCCACATCGTCGAGATCGAGCAGATCGTGCACGGCGCGGGCGGCCTCCTCTACTACGACGGCGCGAACCTGAACGCGATCCTCGGCAAGGTGCGGCCCGGCGACATGGGATTCGACGTGATCCACATGAACCTGCACAAGACGTTCTCGACGCCGCACGGCGGCGGCGGGCCCGGCGCCGGCGCGGTCGGGGTCAGCGACCGGCTGGCGCCGTTCCTGCCGATTCCGATCGTCGGCGAAGACCGCGGGTCCTTCCGCTGGCTCGACGAGACCGATCTGCCGCAGAGCATCGGGCGCCTGTCGACGTTCATGGGCAACGTCGGCGTGCTGCTCCGGGCGTACGTCTACGTGCGCATGCTCGGACGCGACGGGATGCGCGCCGTGGCCGACCACGCGACCTTGAACGCGAATTACCTGTGCGCGCGACTGGCGGCGCTCGGCTACGATCCGGCGTACCCGTCGCGGCGCGCGAGCCACGAGTTCCTGATCACCCTGAAGCGGCAATCGCGGATGTACGACGTCAGCGCGATGGACGTCGCGAAACGCCTGCTCGACCTCGGCTTCCACGCCCCGACGACCTATTTTCCGTTGATGGTGCCGGAGTGCCTGCTGATCGAGCCGACCGAGACCGAGAGCAGGGCGACGCTCGACGCGTTCGCCGCCGCGATGGCGCGCATCCTCGCCGAGATGCAGAACGATCGGGACCAGCTGAAGAGCGCGCCGCACGCGATGCCGGTGCGCCGGCTCGACGACGTGCGCGCGGCCAAGCAGCTCGACCTCACCTGGCCCGGCGCACCGGCCGGTCCGGTGTCAGCGAGCCCCTGACCGCGCCCGCCGGCGGATCCGCCGCTGCAGTTCGCGCCGCACCGCGGCCGCCCGCAGGCGCAGCGGTCGCGCGCGCAGTCGTCCGATCTCGGCGGCGGTGTATGGCCGGAACCCCGCCGGCAGGTCGCGCCGGTCGAAGCGGAACAGCATCCAGTTAACGAGTTCGGCGAGGCGCGCATCCGACAACGGCGACGAGGCGACGCCGGGGATGCGGCCGAGATACTCGCGCCCGCCGGCGACCTTAAGGTATTTGGCGACTTCGCCCGCGATCTTCGGGGCGGTCCTCGCCGAGCCGCCACCGTCGACGCGATGGCAGCCCTGGCAGTCGAGCGCCCAGTCGGCCCAGGCACGCCGCGGATCGGGCACGCCGGGAATCGGCGCCGCGCCCCGGTAACCGGCCGCCGCGGCCGCGGCGGGACCCGCGGT
>JAJXYU010000080.1 GCA_021780395.1 Pseudomonadota bacterium | reverse complement strand
CCGCGAGCGGATTCATCTCCCGCGCGAGGTCCCGGGCGATGGTCTCGGCCACCTCCATCGGGCAGTTCGGCAGGATCACCGCGAATTCGTCGCCGCCGAGGCGCGCGACCGTGTCGGCGGCGCGCACCCGCTTGCGCAGCACGTCCGCGACCCGGCGCAGCACCGCGTCGCCGGCGGCGTGACCGCCGGAGTCGTTGACCCCCTTGAAATGATCGAGATCGATCGCGATCAACGCCGCCGGCGTCGACAGATGCGAGGACTGCGCGAAGGTCTCGCGCAGGCGTTCATTGAACAAGGTGCGGTTCGCGAGCCGGGTCAGCGGATCGTGGGTCGCGCGAAATTGCAGTTCCCGCGAACGTTCCACGTCGCGGGATGCGTCGCGGAACAGGATCACCGTCCCGGCGACGATGCCGTCCGCGTCGATCACCGGCGATATCACGTCGACGATGTGCATCACCGAGCCGTCGGGCCGATGCAGCAGCGCGGCGACCTCGCGCTCGCAGGTCTTGCCGTGGATCAGGCAGCGCGCCAGCAGGTTCGGCGCGCGCCGGCCGGTGGCGGCGTCGGTCAGGTGGATCACCTCGTCGAGCCGGCGGTTCACCGCATAATCGGCGTCGAGCCCCATCAGCCGCGCGGCCGAGTCGTTCAGGTAGGTGATCCGCGTCTGTGGATCGGTGGTGACGACCGCGTCGGCGATCTTCGACAAGGTCACCTTCAGCCGTTGCCGTTCCTCGGCGACCTTCGCTTCGGCGTGCCGACGGTCCTCGATGCTCTCGATCTGCACGACGAGATGCCGCGGGCCGCCGTCCTCGTCGCGGACCAGCGAGACCGCCGAATGAGTCCAGATCCAGTGCCCGTCCTTGTGGCGGAAGCGCCGTTCGACTTCGTAGGACGTGAATTCGCCGTTCACCAGCCGCCGGCGCCGATCCGCGCTGTCGTCCCGTTCCTGCGGATCCGCCGGACCGCCGAAGGGCATCGTGCGCAGTTCGTCCTCGGTGTAGCCGAGCATCTTCTGCAGCGCCGCGTTCGCGTACGTCCAGATGCCGTCGAGGTCGACGATCAACATTCCGATCGGGGAGTGTTCGATCGAATCCCGGAACCGGCGCTCGCTCGCGCGCAGTGCCCGGGCGATCCCGCGGCGTTCGTCGCTCCCGATGCCGACCGCGACCGGCGGCAACAACGCCGTGAACAGGCCGATCACCGGAAACCCCGCGAGCGCGGTGATCGAATGCGCCGCGACCAGCGCCGCCGGGCGGACACCCACGCCCCACAGCGTGGCCATCGTGAGCCCGCAGGCCGCGCTCAGCAGCGCGGTGCCGAAGCCGCCGAGCCGATAGGCGGCGATCATCAAGGCCATCCCGGTCAGCACGAACGGCAGGTCCCCGAGCCGCATCTCGAGGTACACGCCGACGACGTAGCCCACGAAGAGCAGCGCGTTCATCGCGAGGAACCGCGGACGCACCAGCCGTTGCCATGCCGCGACGGTGCACAGCAGGATCGGGGGCGCCATGAGGCATGCGCCGAGCGAAGCCGACGTCCAGCCGAGACGCAGGTCCGCGGGGAACGAGGTGCCCGATCCGACGAGGCGATCGATGCCGCCGCCGGCGACCGCGGCGAGTCCCGGCGCGAGCACGCCGAACAGCAGCGCTGCGATCGACGCCTGGTACATCGACACGCGGGGAAACGCCTGGCGTCCGATCAGCCGCACCGAGCCGGCCATCAGCGCGACGTCGAGTACGCGGGTCGCGGCGCCGCCGGCCACGGCGGCGATCCCGGGCGCGCCGCACAGGGCTTCGGCGAGCGCGGCGGCCGCGAACAGCAACCCAAACGCGCGCGGCCAATGTGGCCGGGCGAGCCGCAGCAGCGCCGCGGCCGCGAGCGCATCGGCCGGCCCCAACAGCGCGACACCGAGCGTCACCCGGGTGAACCGCCCGACCGCGATCGCCGCGAGACCGTAGGCGAGGGCGATCGCCGCCTCGCCCGCGGCGGACTCACCGAGCGAACGCGACAGCGCCGACCGTGAGACCGTCCATTGGTGCGTACCCGCCATGATCACCCGCCGTCCATCGAACGATTCGAACGCTAGCAGAGCGCGCGTGCCCCCCGCCGGACGCAACTCTCATTCCACGACGCGCGAAACGTGCATCGTGACGTGATTCGGGCTACGCCGGTCGACCCATATGTCAAATCGTCGCTGGCCGGCGGCGGCCGGCCGACCGCCGCGCGGGGCACGCGCGGCCGTGCCTTGGGGCGCGCGCGATCGATTACTATCGGCGGATGCACGAGGCATCCTCGAGGAGCTCCAAGGCCGTCGGCTTCGGGATCGAGGCGCTGCCGCGCATCGTCCGCGGCGAGGGCAGCTACCTGATCGACGCGCGCGGCCGGCGCTATCTCGACGGCTCGGGCGGCCCGGCCGCGTTCAGCATCGGCCACGGCAATCGCGAGGTGAACGCGGCGATCGCCGCGCAGCTCGAACGGGTCGCGTGCGGCTATCGGTACCTGTTCACCAGCGAGGCCCTGGAGGACCTGACCGCGCTCGTGCTGGGGCTCGCCGGCGGCGATTTCGAGCACGTCGTGTACACCTCGAGCGGCTCCGAAGCGGTCGAGTCGGCGATGAAGCTCGCGTTGCAGTATTTCGACGCCTGCGGCGTGCCCGGGCGGCGGCATTTCATCGCGCGGGAGCGTTCCTATCACGGCAATACGCTCGGCGCGTTGTCGGTGTCGGGCTTCGCGGAACGCCGCCGGCCGTTCGAGGGGAGCCTCCTCGACGTGTCCTTCGTCTCGGCCGCGAACGCGTACCGCCCGCCGGCCGGCGTCGCGCCGGCGGACCGGATCGATCATTGGGCGGCCGAACTCGATGCCCGCATTCGAACGATCGGGCCGGAGCGCGTCGCCGCGTTCATCATGGAGCCGGTCGTCGGCGCCGCCGGCGGGGCGGTCCCGGCGCCTGCGGGCTATGCCGCGGCGATCGCCGCGGTTTGCCGGCGTCACGGAGTCCTGCTGATCGCGGACGAGGTGATGTGCGGTGCCGGTCGCTGCGGGAGCTGGCGGGCGCTCGAGGTGGACGGCGTGGTGCCGGACGTGATGGCCGTCGCGAAGGGCCTCGCCGGCGGCTACATTCCGATCGGCGCGGCGCTCCTGCGGCGGGAGATCGGCGCGACGATCCTCGCACGCCATGGCGCGTTCATGACCGGCCACACCTACTCGGGACACACCGCCGCCTGTGCCGCGGCGCTCGCGGTCCAGCGGCTGATCGAGCGTGACGGGCTGATCGCGCGGGTGCGGGAGCGCGGGCCGCGGCTCCTCGAGTGGCTGCGCGAGCGGCTCGAGCCGATCGCCGCGGTCGGCGACGTGCGCGGGCGCGGATACCTGATCGGGATCGAGCTCGTGCGCGACCGGGCGACGAAGCGGCCGTTCGAGCCGCAACGAGCGGTCGCGCAAGCGGTCGCGCGCCACGCGTTCGAGCACGGGCTGATCGTCTATCCCTGCGCCGGCAACGCCGGCGAGGGTTGCGGCGACACGTTGATCGTCGCGCCGCCCTACAACGCGAGCGACGCCGAGCTCGATGAGCTCGTCGAGAAGCTGTCCGCGTCGCTCGCCGCGACCCTGGCGCCGCCGCGGGGTCCGCGAGGTGCTGCGCGGGCCGCGGGATCGCGGTAATCTGGCGTGAACCTCAGGGAGCCGCGTCGATGCGCCAACGCCTCACCGATTTCGCCTTCGCCCTCGTGATCGCCGTCGGGCTCGCGACCGCCGCCGCGCGGCCGGCGCGAGCGGTCGCCGCGCCCACCCCGTTGCTGCAGGCGGACGCGGGACTCGCGGCTGCGGTCAATGCCGCCAACGCGGAGGCCTGGGTCGCGTTCTACGATCCCCGGGTGATCGTCCGACTGCCGGGCGCGAGTCTCGTCGAAGGCAAGGACGCGGCGCATCGGGCCGCGGCGCAGCTGCTCGCGCGGCGGATCGGGTCGTTCTCGTGGACGCCGGCGCGCTGGAGGCTGAGCGCGTCCGGACGGCTCGCCTATGTCTACGGCGCCTACCAGCTGCGCTTCGAGGATGGGCGGGTGCCGATCCGGGGCGAGCGCGTCGAGATCTGGCGCGAGCGCCGCAACGGCGGCTGGGATTGCATCGTCGATGCCTGGAATGCGCCGCTGCCGCCGGTCGACGAGTCGGCGCCGCCGGCACCGGCCGCGCCGATGGCGGCTGTCGCACCCCCGCCGCCGGCACCGGCCGCGATGGCCGCGCCGGCCGCCGCATCGCCCGCGGTGCCGATCCGCGCGGTCGATGCGAAGTACGGTGCCGAGCCGATTAATTACGAGGCGGCAATCCGCCATTACTTCGCGGTGAATTCGGCGGATCCCGCGTCGGTCGTCTACCGGCGGATCAGCGCCCCGGTGCGGGGCTACACGACCGCGATCGCGGGCGCGGTGTTCATGCACGAAAAACGGTTCTACGGCTGGAAGGTCGAGGCGACAGTCGACGCGAAGGACGCCCACGGCCGGGCGGTTCGCGCCCAGACCTACACGTTCCTGTTTCGCGGCGAGACCATCGTCCGGGTCGTCAGGCCGCTGCCGACCGGTTGACGCGGCGATGCCACTGACGCCATTTCACGTAGCGGTCCCGGTCCGCGACATCCCCGAGGCGCGGCGCTTCTACGGCGGCGTGCTCGGCTGCCCCGAGGGCCGCAGCGATACCGATTGGGTCGACTTCGACCTGTTCGGACACCAGTTCGTGTGCCACCTGAATCCCGCGCTCGGACCGACCGGGCAGGTCGGCCATCATTTCAATCCGGTCGACGGCGATCGCGTGCCGGTGCCGCATTTCGGCGTCGTGCTGCCGATGCCGGCATGGCAGGCGCTCGCCGACCGGCTGCGCGCCTGCGGCACGCGATTCATCATCGAACCGCACGTTCGGTTCGCCGGGAAGCCGGGCGAGCAGGCGACGTTCTTCCTGCTCGACCCGTCCGGCAACGCGCTCGAGTTCAAGGCGTTCCGCGACATCGCCGCGCAGTTGTTCGCGCGGGAATCCGGCGGCGGGCGCTGAATCCGCGATGCGGTTCCAGGACATCGTCGTCGGCGCGGTGCATCGCGCCGGACCCCGCGAGATCGGCGAGGCGGAGATCGTCGAGTTTGCGCGCCGCTACGACCCGCAGCCGTTTCACGTCGATCCGGCGGCCGCGGCGCAGACGCGCTGGCGCGGCTTGATCGCGAGCGGGTGGATGACCTGCGCGATCGCGATGGAACTCGCGGTCGGCAGCGTGCTCGCGGGCTCCGACTCGTTCGGCTCGCCCGGCGTCGAGGCGCTGCGCTGGGAGAGGCCGGTGCGGTCCGGCGACCGGCTGTCGCTCACCTTGACGGTGCTCGAGAAGCGCGTCGCCTCCGCCGGCGGTACCGGGATCGTCCGCTGGCGCTGGGAACTCGAGAACCAACGCGCCGAGCGTGTGATGTCGATGACCGCGACGAGCTTCTTCGACGTCGCTCCGGCGGGGACGCCCCGGCCCTAGTGCGAATGCCGGTGGTGCGCGTCCGGGAAATGAGGATGCGAATGGTGTAGCGGCTCGTGCCGATGCGGGTGCACGTGCGGCTCGCGGCCGACCCAGCCGTCGGGATGCGCGTGACGATGGTGCTCGTCATGAACATGCGGATGCTCGTGCTGGAGCGCTTCGTGCACGTGGGCGTGGGCGTGGCGTTCCGACAGGTGCAGCCACACGCCGAGTCCCATCAGCGCCGCCGCGCCGGCGAAAGCGGGCGTCGGATGCGCGCCGCCGATCCCGATCGCGAGCGCGGCGCCGATGAACGGCGCGGTCGCGAAATAGGCGCCGGTGCGACCGCTGCCGAGCTCACGCAGCGCGACCACGTAGAGCGCGAGGCTGATGCCGTATCCGCCGAACCCGAGTAGCAGCGCCGCGCCGATCGCGGGGACCGACGGCGCCGGGGAGGCCGCGCCGAACGCCGCGGCGAGCGCGAGGTTCGCGAGGCCCGCGACCCAGCCCTTCAGCGCGGCGATGAACAGTGCGTCGCCGGTCGCGATCCGGCGGGTCAGGTTGTTGTCGACCGCCCAGCATGCGCAGGCGCCGGCGATCGCGAGCGCACCGGCGCCGCCGCGGCCGGGTGCGGCGTGCGGCCACGCGAGCAGGGCCGCGCC
>JAJXYU010000294.1 GCA_021780395.1 Pseudomonadota bacterium | reverse complement strand
GCTGCCGTGGCCGATCGACGCGCTGTCGCCGATCGAGCCGCCGCCGCCGGCGGCGAGCGCGCGCACCTGCTCGATGTAACGATCGGTGTGGAACGCGCGCAGCTCCTCGATCGTCGCGAGCCGGGGCGCGATCGGCACGAGCCGGTCGGTGAGTCCGCTGACCGCGAGCAAGGAGAGCATCCGGCGCTTGGTCGACGGGCTCTCCGGATGCGGATCGGGCTCGACGTAGTCGCTCGAGGTGCTGAATCCGGCGCCGCTGCCCGGGTCGTGCCAGAAGTAGCGTTCGTGAGAGACGAGACCGGTCGCGTGCATCGTGGAGTCGCTCCTGTCAACAACCCGCGGTCAATAACCCGCGGTCAAGCCGAAATCGATCGGGATCGCCGCGCCGGTGATCGGCGCAGCCTGCTCCGACGCGAGATAATAAATGAATCCGGCGATCTCCTCCGGCGTCGCGAACCGCGCGCGATCCTTTTGCGGATAGCGGGCGAGCAGATCTGCCTTGTAGCGACCGGGATCGCCGCCGCCATAGGTCGCCGCCTGGAACTCGATCATCGGCGTCGCGACGTCGCAGGGGCACACCGCGTTCACCCGCACGCCGCGCGGCGCGAGCTCGAGCGCGAGCGAGCGCGACAACAGCACGACGCCGCCCTTCGACGCGCTGTACACGCTCGCGCCGGCGTTGCCGACGAGTCCGGCGTCCGAGGCCAGGTTCACGATCGAGCCGCCTGATTCCACCAGGTGCGGAATCGCCGACCGGCACGCGAAGAACGTCCCCTTGAGGTTCACCGCGAGCACCCGGTCGAAGTCGGCCTCGGTCACCTGCTCGGCCGGTCCCTCGAGCCAGACGCCGGCCGAGTTCACGAGCACGTCGAGACGCCCGAACGCCGCAATCGAACGCGCGACGAGCGTCTCGCACGCCGGCGGGCTCGTGACGTCGACCGGGACCGCGAGCAGGCCGGCTCCGGCTCCGGCGCCGAGCGCCGCGACCGCCGCGTCGAGCGCGGCGCGGTCGCGGTCGCCGATCACGACGCGATACCCGGCGCCCGCGAAACGCCGTGCCGTCGCGAGCCCCATCCCGCTCGCGCCGCCCGTGATCAGTACCGTTCGCAGGGACATCGCTCGCGCGCCGGATCAACCGCGATCGGGCGACCGGCCCTTGGCTTCCTGGAGGATGTTGCCGCCGTCGACGACCAGCGTCTCGCCGTTCACGTAGCTCGCGCCGGCCGACGCGAGGAACGCGACTGAATGCGCGACTTCCTCGGGGGTCCCCGGTCTGCCCACGGGTGTCTGCGCGCCCGCGGCGATCTCGGCGGGACTCGACGAGGCGGTCGCGATCCAGCCGGGCGCGACCGCGTTCACCGTGACGCCATAGGGACCCGCTTCGAGCGCGAGCGCCCGCGTCAGGCCGACCATGCCGGCCTTCGCCGCGCCGTACGCCGAGGAACCGGCGATCGCGACGTAAGGTCCGGTCACGGACGCGACGTTCACGATCCGGCCGTAGCGCGCGGCGATCATCGCCGGCAGGAACGCGCGCGTCGCGGCGAACGCGGTCTTCAGCGTGACCGCGATCATCCGGTCCCATTCGTCCTCGTCGAAGTCGACGAACGGCTTGCTGACCGCGGGCTCGCCGACCGACCCCATCCCCGCGTTGTTCACCAGCACCGACACCGGCCCGATCTCGGCGGCGAGCGCGCGCGCCGCGGGCAGAACGGTCAGGTCCGCGACCACCGAGTGCACCGCGTGGCCGCGCGCGCGCAACTCGGCCGCGCGCTCGTGGACCCGCACCGTGGTGCTGGTGATCGCGACCCGCATTCCCGTGGCGGCGAGGCGCGCCGCGACCGCGAAGCCGATGCCGGTCGCGGACCCGGCGCCGGTGACCAGCGCGTCGTGGCGCGCTCCGCCGGTCACGCGGCGCCCCCGGCTGAGAAGCCCATCAGAAGTGGTACGACGCGGTCAAGCCGTAGGTCCTCGGTTGATAGCCGCGCGCGAAGTAGTTCGTGTCGAAATTCGGCGGGAAGCCGTTCAGCGGCGTCGTCGCCAGGTCGCGCGCGAGGAACAGCGGGCTGTGGAAGTTGGTCAGGTTGTGGACCCAGAGCATCACGTCCCAGCCGCCGAAGTACATGCCCGCCCGCAGGTTCAGCACGCTGACCGTCGGCAGTCCGGGCAAGGTCGGATCGTCGTTCGGCGCGTTGGCCGGGTCCTGGTACGGTTGCAGCGAGTTCTGGGCGGTCGAGAACTGGTACTCGGCGCGCACGTACGGCCGGTGCGGCAGCGAGTGCCACTCGTAGCTAAGATTCGCATCGACGTTCCACGGCGAGGCCGGCAGGTGATCGCCGGCGGTCACGAGCGGATAGACGCCGGCGAGCGACACGTTGGTCGTGAAGGTCGAGTCCGTGTACGCGCCGTTCAAGCCGAGCGTGAGGTCCTCGGTCGGCCGCCAGTTGATCGTGACGTCGCCGCCCTTGCCGGTGACGGAGCCGAGGTTGTAATCGAAGCCGAGACCGCAGGTCAGGTAGACGAACTGCTGGATGTTGTTCCACTTGAGGTAATAGATCGACGCGCTGACCTCGAGCCGGTCGCGGAACAGCGTGTTCTTCGAGCCGAGCTCGTATTGCCACAGCGAGTCCGACGCATACGACGGCGGCTGCTGCGGCAGTCCCTGCGAGCAGTTCTGCGGCAGGGTGGCGTTGATGCCGCCCGGCCGGAATCCCTTCGCGGCGCTCACGTAGAGGAGGTTGTCGCGGCTCGCCTGGTAGTCGATCACGAAACGCGGCGTGACCGGGTTGTCGCTGCCGCTGCTCGTGCTGTTGATCCCCGAACCCACGATCAGCGCGCCGCTCTCGTTGATCACGCCGGTGTAGGTCAGGTGGGAATAGCGCAGGCCCGCGGTCGCCTTGAGCTTCGGCGTGATCTTGTACGACAGCTCGCCGTAGACCGCGACCTGCTTGTCGAGCATCGAGAACACCGGCTGGTGGTACGCGTTGGCCGGATCCGCCGGGCTGATGTCGGCGCTGACGATGTGCTCGGTCGAGTTCTCATGGACGTGCGCGTAATAAAGGCCGGCGGTCCACTGCAGGCGGCTCGCGTCATCCGTCGAGCTCGCGCGCCATTCCTGGGTGAAGTTGTCCTGCCGGTCGGTGAAGTACGCCGAGCTGAAATCGTTCGGCGCGGTGTACTGGTTGTACAGGAATATCGTCGGCGCCCACTGCGAGTAATCCGACACCGAATGCTGGGCGCGCGAGAAGTACGAGGTGTTCGACGTGAACTGCACGCCGGGCAGGCTCCATTCGACCTTGACCGCGCCGATGTACCAGGGGTCGGTGCTCGGGTCGCGCTGCAGGTTGCCGTTGTTGTAGTCGTTGCGCGCGGGGACGGAGAGATTCCGCCAATAGACCCCGGTGTCGTTGATGTGCAGCGTCTGCACGTAGAACGACGGCATGATCGAGAAGTCGTCGTTCGGCCGCCACTTGAGAGCCGCGCGGAACGTCGCCGAGTCCTGCCAGTTCGCGTTCGCCTCGGTCACGCCGGTGATCGTCGGCGAGCCGGTGTACACGGTCGCGGGCGCGGTGCCGTAGCAGGGCGTGCAATTGACCAGCGTGCTCGGCGGCGGCGCGTAGCTCACGCGGTTGACCCAGCCGCCGTCGTGGCGGATCGACGCGCTGACGCGAAACCCGAGCTTGCCGTCGATGATCGGCCCGCCGAACGCCGCGCCGGCCGCGTAGTCGTTGCCGCCGCCGTCGATCTCGCCGAAATCCGCGCGGGCGAACCCCGAGTAACGATGAAGGCCGGGATCCGGGGTGATGAAGCGCACGGTGCCGCCCTCCGACCCCGCGCCGAACAGCGTGCCCTGCGGTCCCTTCAACACCTCGACCCGCTCCAGGTCGAAGATCTGCGGGTACGGCATCACGGTGCCGAAGTTCAAGTGGCGCCCCTGGATCGGCGTGTCGTCGACGTAGACCCCGGTGGTCGAGGCGCCGGCGTTGGAATCGACGCCGCGGATCGAGATGTCCGAGTCCTCGTCGTTGTAGTTGCCGGACACGCTCGTGCCGTTGCGCTGGAACGTGATGCCCGGCGCGACCCGCGCGAGGTCGTCGATCGTGTGCAGCTGCTGCTGTTGGAGCGCCTGCCGCCCGAAGGCGGTCACGCTCATCGGCACGTCCATCAGGCGCTCGGTGCGCCGCTCGGCCGTGACGACGATCTGTTGCAGTTGATCCGCGGACTGGGCCGACGCGCCCGTGGCATCGGTCGTCTGCGCGGCCGCGAGGCCGATCGCGAGCACGCAGGTGACGCCCGCGGCGGCGCCGAGGCGGCGCGCGCGAGCCCGGTCGAGACGGCAATGGTTCATGGTCCGCATCCTCAGTTAATTGACCGCGTAGTTGAATACGTGCTTGTAGGTGCCGAGATACATCAGGATCACGATGTCGGCGACGCCGCGCAAGCGGCGGATCTTGTCGTTGGTCACGCGCAGCAGATGCGCGTGGTCCTCGCAGACGATCTCCGCGATCACGTCGTAGGGCCCCGCGGTCGCGACGACGTAGATCGATTCGGGGAGCGCGCCGAGCGCCTTCGCGATCCGGCGGGAGTCGCCGCGCGCCTTGATCCCGACCAGCGCCATCGACTTCGAGGCGAGCTGGATCGGGTCCGTGACCGCGACGATCTGCATCACGCCACGGGCGAGCAGGCGCTGCACGCGCTGGCGGGCCGCGGCCTCGGAGAGCCCCACGCGCGCGCCGAGCCGACCGTAGGCCATCCGGCCGTCCGTCTGCAGCTCGCGGACGATCGCGACGTCGATCGCGTCGAGACCGGCATCGTGAGCGCGCCCGGCCGGGTGCGCGGCGCCGGCCCGACCACGTCCGCGCCGCATGCGTCGTCGCGAGGGAGCGCGTGAGCTGGGCGGGGCAGGGGCGACTGAAATCGTGGTCTCCGGTGCGTCGTTCGACGAAATTCGTTGTCTTGGCGGGATCCGACATCTATTCTAGTCGTCGAGGGACTGTAATCGCGACGCCGAGGCGTTGTCAACGCCGCGGCGCGCCGCGGCGCGCCGCGGTGGCGGAGCGGAGGGAGCGGAATGAGTTCATCGGCCGGGATTCGCGGAGCGGGAGGGTCGATCGACCGGGAGCGGTTGCGCCGGTTGCACGCGCGCGAGGCGGCGGCGTTCGCGGACGCGCACCCGCGCTCGCGGGCGCTGCACGAGCGGGCGCGCGAGTCGATGCTGGGCGGCGTGCCGATGCCGTGGATGGCGCGCTGGCCGGGCGGCTTCCCGGTCTACGCGGCGGACGCGACGGGTTCGCGGATCGTCGACGTCGACGGTCATGCGTACGTCGACCTGTGCCTCGGCGACACCGGCGCGATGGCCGGACACGGCCCGCCCGCGATGGTCGAGGCGGTGCGCGCGCAGGTCGGCCGCGGCACGACGATGATGCTGCCGACCGAGGACAGCGTCGGCGCGGCGGAGAACCTCGCGCACCGGTTCGGGCTGCGCTACTGGCAGTTCACGCTGTCCGCGACCGACGCGAACCGGACGGCGCTGCGCCTCGCGCGGCAGATCACCGGCCGGCGGCGGGTGATCGTGCACAGTTACTGCTACCACGGCACCGTCGACGAGACCTTCGTGGTCCGCGCGCCGGACGGCACGACCCGGACGCGCGAGGGCAACGTCGGGCCCGCGGTCGACCCGGCGACGACGACGCGCGCGGTCGAGTTCAACGACGTCGACCAGCTCGCCGCGGCGCTCGCCGACGATTCGGTCGCCTGCGTAATCGCGGAACCGGCGCTGACCAACATGGGCATCGTGCTGCCCGAGGCAGGCTACCACCAGGCGCTGCGGTCGCTGACCCGCCGCCACGGCACGCTGCTGATCATCGACGAGACGCACACGTTCTCGGCCGGGTGCGGCGGGTGCACCCGCGCCTGGGGGCTCGAGCCGGACCTCCTGACGATCGGCAAGTCGATCGGCGGCGGCGTCCCGTGCGGTGCGCTCGGAATGAGCGCCGAGGTCGGCCGCCGGATCGCCGAGCAGGAGGGCGTCGACTACGAGGACACCGGCGGGGTCGGCGGAACGCTCGCGGGCAACGCGCTGTCGGCCGCGGCGATGCGCGCGACGCTCGAGGGGGTGCTCACCGAAACGGCGTTCGCGCGGATG
>JAJXYU010000275.1 GCA_021780395.1 Pseudomonadota bacterium | reverse complement strand
GATCCGCGCTGAGCGCCGTCGCCGCGCGCGGCTTGGTATCATCGGCAACCGGCATGTACACGAGCTACTTCGGCCTCGGCGAAAAGCCGTTCTCGATCACGCCGGATCCCCGCTATCTCTACATGAGCGGGCGGCACGCCGAGGCGCTCGCGCACCTGCTCTACGGCATCAATGAATCCGGCGGTTTCGTCCAGCTGACCGGCGAGGTCGGCACCGGCAAGACGACGGTCGTGCGCACGCTCTTGTCACGGATGCCGGCCCACGCGGACGTCGCCCTGATCCTGAACCCGCGGGTCACGCCAACCGAATTCCTGCAGAGCATCTGCGAGGAGCTCGGCGTGCCGATCAGCGAAGTGGAGCGGCGCAGCCTCAAACGCCTCGTCGACGCGCTGAACCGGCGCCTGCTGTCGGCACACGCCGCCGGACGGCGCGTGGTCCTGATCGTCGATGAGGCGCAAAACCTGTCGCCCGAGGTGCTCGAGCACGTGCGCCTGCTGACCAACCTCGAGACCCCGACGCAAAAGCTCCTGCAGATCCTGCTGATCGGTCAACCGGAACTGCGCGCGCTGCTCGACCTGCCGGAGCTGCGCCAGCTCGCACAGCGGGTCACGGGCCGCTACCATCTCGAACCATTGACCAGCGCGGAGACGCGCCACTACGTGCGCCATCGCCTGCGGGTCGCCGGCGCGACCACCGATATCTTCACCGCCGGTGCGCTGCGCGAGGTGCACCGGATCTCCGGCGGCATTCCACGGGTGATCAACGTATGCTGCGATCGGGCGCTGCTCGGCGCCTATGCCTCCGAGGCACGCAAGCTGAACGCAAGACTCGTGCGGCACGCAGCCGGTGAGGTCTATGGACGTCGTTTCGCGCCGGCGTGGTTCGGCTGGATCGCGGCGGCGGTCCTCGCACTGGGGGCGGCGACCGCACTCGTCGGCGGCTGGCAAGCCTGGCACGAGGGACCGCGGGATCCCCCGACGACCGCGGACGACGCCGCTCGGGCGATCGGCCCGATCGCCCGCGAGCCGGTCCAATCGCGTGGCGCGGTGCGAAACGGCGGTCGGTCCGCCGCACCGACGCCCGCACCGTCCCCGAATCCAGTTCGCGGTGCACCGCCGCGGTCCACGGACTGAGGACCGGCGGAGTGTCGTTCATCCTCGACGCGCTGAAGAAATCGGAGGCCGAGCGGCAACGCCAGGCGAGCCCGGGCTTGATCGAACCCGCAATCCCGCGTCCGCGCAGCGGTCCGACGCCGCTCACCATCGGACTGCTCGCGCTGCTCGGTGTCAATTCGCTGATCCTCGGGATCGTGCTGTTGCGGCGCTCTTCGGTGAGCGCCCCGCCACGCGCGGGGCCGGCGGCGATCCCGGCCATGGTTCCGGGACCGACGGCGGTCCGCAGCGAGCGAGCGCGGCCGGACGTCGCGGCGACGTCAAACGGCTCAACGCCCCCGGCACCGCTCGACGCCGCGGGATTCGCGCCGGAGGTTCCGGTCGGTGCGACCGACAATCCGGTCGTCGCCGAAGCCCGGGCAAGATTGACCGCGTCCGGTACGGCGCCGTCCACGGGCGCGGACGGCGCCGTACCGGACGACCCGTCGAGTCTCGAGACCTTGCCGACGCTCGCCGAAATGCGCTTCGGCGGCGCCGACGCGCTGCCGCCGCTGCACCTGGACGTGCATGTGTACTCGCCGGACCCGTCACAACGGTTCGTGTTCATCAACGGACACAAATACATCGCGGGCTCGAGGCTCGCCGAAGGGCCGCGGGTCGTCCGGATCAGGCCCGACGGCGTCGAGCTCGCCTATCACGGCCGGCGCTTCCTGCTGCCGCGCCGCTGACTCCGAACAACCCCGCCCGAGGGCGGGGCGGCGCGCGCGCCGGGTCCCCGCGACGCGCGGGATGTCGTGCGATCGCGGTGGCTTGCGCGAGCGCCCGTCGTTACCATGGAGGGTGCGAACCGTGGGGGTTCGCGAGGATCGCATCTCGTGGATTCCAGATCGATCATCCGCGCCGCCGGCGCGGTTCTGGTCTATTGCGTCTCGTTGCACGCCGCGGCAGCGATCCTCGGCGGCACGATCGGCTTTCCGGGAAGCGATGGTTCGGCGATGACCGTGTACGTGTATTCGCTCGACGCCGCGCGATTGCGATCACTGCCCGTGCGCCGAGGCCAGCGGGAATTCCGTTTCGCGGTGCCGCCGGGCCGATACGTCGTGTTCGCCGCGCCGAACGGCGCGGGCGCACCGGACGTCTACGGCGCATACACCCACTGCAGTGCCAGCGCGCCGCCGGCTCCACCGACGCGCTGTGACGATCACAGCCTGCGCACCGTCGAGATCGAGCGCCGAACGCGTCGCGTCGACGTCGCGGTCGACGACTGGTCGTTGAGCGATGCCGATGCGGATGCGCTCGATCGGATTCGCGGTCTGGCGGCGACGCCCGGCCCGCCACCCGAGGGGGCACCACGGTTCTCCGAATACCCGGCCGCGGCTGCGACGACCGGCGCGACCAAGGTCGCGGCACCCGCGGCCGCGCGGCTGCGGCGCCTCGCACTCAGCCCCCGTGATCGCATGAAACTGCGCGACGTGCTCGCCGCCGGCCCGAATTTCGCCGGCGAAGTGACCCTTGACCTCGCGCACTGCGGCGCCCATTGCCTGCGCATTCTCCTGCTAGACTGGCGCAGTGGTGGCGTGGTCGAGGTGCCGGACCTCGCCGCGATCGACGACGCGCTGCCATGCCGGACGTCGGAGGCGGTCCTGTTCCGGCGCGACAGCCGGTTGCTCAGCGTGACCCGGATGCGCGGCCGCGTGATCGCGACCCAGTATTTTCTCTGGGATCCGACGACCGCGTCGCTGCGACTGCTCGCGGTGTACCCGCGCAAGCCGAGCCAGTACTGCGCGATCGACCCGCCGTAACGGGGTGCGTCGCGGCCGCTCGGCGTTGCACGGCGAAGAGTTCATAACGACGATGCGAAAGATCTTCACATTGACGATGCGGGGACTGGTCACGGTCCTGCCGGTCGCGTTGACGATATACGTGATCTGGTGGGCGGTTCACTCGCTCGAGCTGATGCTGCGCCATCTGCTGATCACGTTCGACATCGTGAGCCCCGCGCACTACTGGCCGGGTCTCGGGCTGCTCGCCGGTTTCGTCGTCCTGCTGCTGATCGGCAGCCTGGTCAACGCGTACGCCGGTCGTATCGTCCTCAGATACTGGGACGAGTTCCTGGGGCGAATCCCGTTCGTGAAGACCCTGTACGGGGGCTTTCGCGACGTCGTGAGCCTGTTGCCGTCGGGCAGCGGTGATCGGCGCGACCTGCAGCGCGTCGTCGTCGCGCACTTCGGCGAGGTGCGTGCGATCGGCTTCGTGACCCGTGAAGACGTGCCCGCGGCACTCGCCGCGCGCGACGGTGAGGACCTGGTGACCGTCTATTTCCCGATGAGTTACGCATTCGGCGGCTACACGATCTACCTGCCGCGCCGGCTGGTGGAGCCGCTCGACATCTCGGTCGAGGATGCGATGCGTCTTGCGATCACCGCGGGTCTGACCGCCGCCGGTTCGCGTCACGGCGCTTCATGACTCGAACCCCGGGATTCGCGCGAGCGCCCACCACGCGCGGCGATCCGCTCGTCCGGTGGCTCCTCGGGTTCACGCTCGCCGCGGCGATATGCCTGCCGGCGCGGCAGGGCGCAGCCGCGCCGACCGCCGGCGCGTCGCGGCCGGCGCCGTGGCTCGCCGCGGCGATCGGTTTGCTCGGCACTCGCGGCGACGCGAACTCGCTCGCCACCGCGGCATTGCTCGGCCGCAGCGGCGCCGGTGCGCTCGCGCTCGCCAACCGCGCGGCCCAGCTCGCGCCGGACGACGCGGCGATCGGTTGGGTCGATTTGCGCGTCTGCGCATCGACCCCGGGTTGCGACAGCCGCGGCGTCGCCGCCGCGATGCGCTGGCTCGATCCGGACAACGCCGCCGCCTGGCTTCCGACCCTGGATTCGGCGGTCGGCACGCACGACGACGTCGAGACGGACCGCGTTTTGACACACATGGCGCGGGGGTCGAGTGTCGATTTCTACTGGAATCCGATCGTCGCGCGCGCGTTCGACGCGTTGCGCGCGATCGCTGCGCGCATTCCCGGCCATCCGCTCGACACCGACGCGGCGATCCTGGCGGCAGTCGAGCGGGCGGCGAGTCGCCTGATCGTTCCGCCGCTGACCGCGGTCGCGACGGTCTGCCGCGGCTCACGGCCGGGCAACCCCCAACGCACCGCCTGCGAGAAGATCGCACGGCTCCTGCGTCATGCGGACACGATCGACGCCCAGTACGCCGGTTACTCGATCGGGCGGCGCTTCGCGCGTTATGGAAGCCCCGGTTACCGCGCCCTCGGCGAAGCGCGCCGCGTGCTCGAGTGGCGCGTGGCGAACGCCGCACGCTTCGACGCGCCTCTGCTGCCGTGGCTGCGCAGCGCGCATGCGCGCTGGCGCGTGGAGCAGATGCACCAGCTCGCGCGGCAGGAAGACGTGGTCATCGCCGTCCTGCGCCATCAAGGGATGCCGATCGACCCGCCGCCACCGCTTCCGGCGCCGACCCCGCCACCGGCACCGCCCGAGCCCTTGCACAAGCGCCCTCCCTGAGCATGGATGCCGGACCGCGTGGAGTCGCGCCATTGCTGGCGATCGACGAGCCGTCGCCGGTCGAGATCCGGCGCCCGCAGGGCCGCTCGCCGTTCCTGATCGTTTGCGATCACGCCGGCGCGCGCATCCCGCGCGCGCTCGGATCGCTCGGACTCGGGAGCGCCGATCTCGCGCGGCACATCGCCTCGGACATCGGCGCGGCCGCGGTCGCACGGCGTCTGTCGGCGACCTGGGATGCCTGCGCGGTGCTGCAACGGTACTCCCGGCTGGTGATCGACTGCAATCGGCCACCGGGCAGTCCGACTTCGATCGTCGTCGAAAGCGAACGGACGCCGGTTCCGGGCAACGCCCGGGTGGACGCGATCGAGCGACAGAGGCGCGAGCGGGCGATCTTCGCGCCGTACCACGCACGAATCAGCGCAATCCTAGACGCGCGCGCGACGGCCAGCCGTCTGACGGTGTTGATCGCGATGCACAGCTTTACGCCGATCTACCTCGGCGTCGCGCGACCTTGGCATGTCGGCGTCCTCTATCGCCACGATCGGCGGCTCGCGCAGGCGCTGCTTGCGGTGCTGCGCGCCGATCCGGCGCTGGTCGTCGGCGACAATCAACCCTATGCGGTCGGCGACGCGACCGATTTCGCGATTCCGCAATACGGCGAGAAGCGCGGCCTGCTGCACGTCGAGATCGAGGTGCGCCAGGACCTCATCGCGACACCGATCGGTCAGCGCGCCTGGGCGTCGAGGCTCGCAGCCGCGTTGCGCGAATCCCTCGACCGGTGCGGGAGCCGCTGATCCTGCCGGGGCGCCGGCGCGAGCGGGCTCAGGCGACCGAACTGCGGGACAACACGACGCCCGCCGGTTCCGCCGCGAGCGCGCCGATCTCGGCGCCGATGCGCAAGTCGTCGATCGGACCGAACGCATGCTTGCGGATCACGCCGTTCCGATCGATCAGCACCAGACTCGGCGTCCCGCGCATCCGGTATCGTTCCATCGTGAGCGGAATCGGTCCGGACTCGCCCGGCGCGTCGATCGCCACCGGAAACCGGAGGCGATATTCTTGGATGAACGCCTCGACGACCGCCCGCGTGATCGCGGCGTGGTGCTCGAAGGTCGCGTGCAGGCCGATCACCGCGACGTCCTTCGGTTCGAACGTCTCGTGGATCCGGCGGATCTGGGGCACGCCGAACGCGACCGATTGCGGGCAGAGCGCCTGGAACGCGCCGAGCACGACGACCCGGCCCCGCAATGCCGACAGCGCGACCGGATGATCACTGTTGTACCAGTGGCGCACCGACCACTCCGGCGCGACCTTCGGCGTATCGTCCATTCACACCCCAGAGGCGACCGAAGCGGCCGCACCGACGTCATCGATTTCTGGCCGGCCTGCGTCGCGCCGACCGGTCTACTGTTTGCCTCAGCTCGCGCGGAATTACAAGGGGCCCGCCTTGCCCGGACGCGGATCGACGCTCGCCTCGAAAAGCGCGAGATCGCCGAGCAACTCGCGCAGCGGCACTGCGCGCGCCACCGCGAATCCCTGGCCATAATCGACGCCGAGATCCGCGACACGGGACCGCAGGGCATCGCTTTCGACGTGCAGGGCGATCGTTCGCAGGCGCATCATCGTCGCGAGCTGCGCGATCGCCTTGAGCATCGCGGCCGAACGCGGCTCATCGATCGCATCCCGGACGATCGTGCCGTCGATCTTCAGCGCATCGACCGCGAGTTCCCGCAGGATCCCGAGCGTACCCGCGCCGGCACCGAAGCCGTCCAACGCGAAGCGGCAGCCCGAGCCGCGCAACCCCTCGATGCAGCGCCGTGTCGCGTCCGGGTATCGCGCCGCGATCACCTCGGCGATCTCGAAGCCGAGCGCACCACGCGGTACGCACTCGGCCGCGAGCCGCTCCTTCACCCATTCGACGAACGAGTCGTCGAGCAAGGATTCCCCATCGAGGTTCACCGTGAAACACGCCCGTTGCTCGCCGACCTGACGGGCATGCGTGCCGAGGAGGGCGCAGACCCCCCCGACGACCCATCGATCCACCGCTTTCATCAGTCCACACGTCCGGGCAACCGGCAGGACCTTGCGCGCCGCCAGCGGTTCGCCGCGCTCGTTTGGCAATCGCAGCAGCACCTCGAACAATGCGCCGCCGTAGCTGCCCCGCAGCGGCAGGATCGGCTGCGCGATCAGGTGCGGCTCGCCGGTCGCGAGCGCCCGCCGCAGCAGGCGCGCGAGCGCGGCGTTTCCCGCATGGCTGTCCGGTGCCCGCGCCGCCGCCGGCGCCACGCGATTGCCGCCGAGCGCTTTCGCGCTCTTGCAGGCTTCCTCGGCCGCGGCGAGCGCATAGGCGAGCGGCTCGGCCGCGTCGACGACTGAAGCGACGCCGATGCTCACCGTCGGCGACAGGGTGGCCGCGCCACCGCGCGCCGCGAACGCACTGCGGACGCGCTCGGCGTTCGCGAGCGCCGCGTCGACGTTCGTATTCGGCAAAAACGCGGCGAGCCGATCGCCGGACAACCGCCCGCACAGCGCGTCGGCGGGCAGCGTCGCCCGCAGGCAGGCGGCGACGGCCACGATCGCCGCGTCACCAGCGGGCATCCCGAACGCCTCGTTGATCGCCCGCATGCGATCGACGTCGAGGTAGAGCAGGCTGTGGGCTCCGAGGGGCGCTCCGGTCGCGAACACCCGCTGGGCGGCCCGACCGAATGCGACGTCCGTGAGGAGTCCGGTGCGAGCATCGTGCTCGGCATCGATCAGCGTCGACAGGCGCCGGGCCGCCGCCTCGATCGCGGCGACCGCGGCCGGCGGGAAATCCGCTGCGCTCGGCGGGTTGAACAGCGCGAGCGCGCCGAGCACCCGGCCCGAACGGTGCCGGACCGGACTCGCGAGGATCTTGTACGGTGCCGCGTCGGCCGTCGCCGTCGGCGCGATCCGGTTCACGACGATCGTGCGCTGCTGCAGGCGAACCCAGGCGAGCAGATGCTGTTCGGCGCGTTGCAACGCAAGCGGCGCAAGCGGCTGACCACTCGGGGTGAGGGTGCGCGCGAGCTTGCGTTCCGGAACCCACAACGCCGCGAGGGTCGCTCCGGCACGATGCATCGTCCGACGGAGCCAGCGATCGATCTCGTCGGCTTCGCCGGCGTCACCGGCGTCAGCGTCCTCGGGGTCCTCCGGTGGCGCAATCCGGGCCTGCGCATCGACCACCGCGGCGGCCGCCGCGGTGGCGCGCTCGCCGAGCGCGGTCCGCAGCGACCATTCGACCCGCCAGCAGGCGAGTGCGGGTGCGACCAGCGATTGCACGTACCGGAGGGCGCGGGGCCCGGACGGCGAGCCCGTCGGTGCGAGCGCGAGCATCACGACCCCATGCCAGCCCTGCCCGCGCGGCAACGCGAATGCATAGACGGCGACGTCCGCGTTCACGACCTGCATCGCGGCCGGGAATTCGCCGGTCGCGCTCAGCGTGGCCGCGGGCTCGGTCGCGGCCGCCGCGACCGAGCCCGCGGTGGTTTCGTCCACGGACCAATCGGCCGACGCCCAGATCCGACGGCCATCGCCATCCCGAACGCACATCGCGCACAGGCCCGGCAGCAGCACCTTCAACAGCCGCGCCCAGGCTTCGAAGGCGCCCCGGGCATCGAATTCTGGCGCGGTGGCGACCGGCGACTCGGCACCGGCGGGAAGCGGCGGTTGCGTCACGTTGGTCATCCTGACTGGGTCGTGAGCCCGGTGATCCTCGAAGGCATGGTGCGCGGCGTCGGCGGCGTCGACGTTGATCGTCGTCGCAAATCGTCACGCGGTGTCGTTCGACCGATGCCGCCGCGCGAGCCATCCGAACAGCCCGCGCGCGGGCGGCCACCGCGCAGCCCAGAGCACGGCGCCCCAATACCGCCGCGCCCGCGAATCATACCGCGCGAGCGGCAGCATGGCGTAGAGTCGACCGCACGGCTCGTGCAACAACCCCGCGGTCGCGTGCATCCACGTCTCTGCGTCGTGCGCCGCGGTTCTCCAGCGAACCGCATCACCGTGCCACTCGACCCAGATCGCGGCCGAGGTCGGCAAGGCAAGCCTCTCGTCGCCACCGGCAGGGTCATCCGCGCCGGCCGGGTCGCTCGGGCGACCAGGGTCGCGCAAGTACAGCTCCCACGGACGCCTGCCGCGCCCGTTCAGGCGCCACCAACCACCGGGAAGCGGTTCGGCCTCGCCGGCCGGCGCGTGCAAGGTTCTCGACGTCGATGCCACGGGTTCGCTCCGTCCGTTCGGGACTGTGCGCCTCGATCACGGGAATGTATCATCCCCCCGCGTCCCCACGCGCCCGCGCGTGGGCGCTTCCGTTGAACTCCCGAGCGAGCCTCAAACGATGCGCCGTATCCTGTTTCCATCCCTGTTCGCGAGCACCGTCGCCGTCACAGTCGCCGTCACCGCTTTTGCCGCGCCACAACTCGCGCCACCACCGATCCAGCGGGTGATCGAGCAAGGACATTTGCCTTATGCATCGGTCAGTTACATCGTCGAGGACGCAAATACCGGCGCCGTGGTGATCGAACGGAATCCGCGGATCGCGCGTGGACCCGGTTCCGTGATGAAGATGCTGACGACGTACGCGGCCCTCGACACGCTGGGACCGCAATTCAAGTGGCACACGCGCGCACTGGTCGATGGCCCGATCGTGCGCGGGATCCTGCATGGCAACCTGTATCTGCAAGGCGGCGGCGATCCATACATGACGATCGAGCGCTGGTGGCGGTTCGCGGCCGAGCTGCGGGCGACGGGACTGCGAACGATCGACGGCGACGTCGTGATCGACGACCACGAGTTCTCATTGCCCAGCGAGAATCCAGCGGCATTCGACGGGCATCCGAACCGCTTTTACAACGTGATACCGGACGCGTTGATGGTGAACTTCCAATCGATCGACTATCGGGTCGCACCCGATCCCGGCGCGCACCGGGTCACGGTCTCGGCGTTGCCGCGGCCGGTGAACTTCGCGATCGAAAACGACATCCGGCTGGTCGGTGGACGCTGTGCGGGATACGGCGATCGGATCGGCTACCGGGTCGATTCCCCGCAGCGTGATCGGGTCGTATTCAGCGGTACGATGTCGATGCACTGCGGACCTGAACAGTTCACGCGCGCAGTGATGCAGGCGCCGGCGTACGCCTATGGCAGCTTCGTCCAGCTATGGCGCGAGCTCGGCGGACGGGTCGTCGGCGGCTACGCACACCGCGCCGCGCCGCCGCGCGCTCGGACGGTGCTGGATTTCGAATCGCTCCCGCTCGCCGAGATCGTGAGGCTCACCAACAAGTTCAGCAACAACACGATGGCGCGGACCATCCTGCTGACGCTCGGCGAGCGGCGCTACGGTGCGCCGGCCACGCTTGGCAAGGGGATCACCGTGATCGAGGACTGGGCCCGCGAGCACCGGATTCCGCTCGACGGCACGGTGATCGTGAATGGCTCCGGCCTGTCGCGGCGGACGCGGATCGACGCGCAGACGCTCGCCGCGCTGTTGAGATTCGCGTATCACAGCGACTTCGCCCCCGAGTTTCTGGCGTCGCTCCCGATCGCCGGGGTCGACGGCACGCTCCAGCGACACATGCAGGAGACGCCGCCGGGCGCAGTCCGGCTGAAGACCGGACATATCGACGACGTGAGCGCGGTCGCGGGCTACGTTCGAACCCGCAGCGAGCGCACGTTCGTCCTGGTGTCCCTGGTCAACGACCCGCGGGTCGCGACCGGCGCCGCCGAGCGGCTGCATCAGGCGCTCGTCGACTGGATTCTCGCTCGCGGTTGACGGACGACGCGGGTCGTTCGAGGTCCCACTGACAGGTCGCGATGCCGCGGCGAACCCAGACGCCGCAACCGGCGAAGCGAAACCGCCGCGCGAGGCGGCGCCGATACCAGTCACCCGACCGCAAGTGCACTGCGCGGTCGGTGAGCCGCTGGTCGCAGTGCTCGCGCCAGTCCACGTGGGTGAGCGCCGACAGGTAGATCGCGAAGCCCGCGAGCCGCGCGAGGTTCGCGAGTGCCCGCGCGGCCGCCCGATCGTCGAGATACTGGAGGACGTCGTAACACACGACGAGGTCGTAGGTGCGGCCCGGCGCGAACTCCTCTATCGAACCCCGGATCCATCCGTAGCGTGCGCAGAGGTACTCGCTGTGCTCCAGCCCCGTATAGGTCGCGGCGGGCCAGAGTTTCTTGAATGGCGCGCGCAGCGCGCCGATGCCGCACCCGGCGTCGAGAACGCTGCGCACCGGCAGTTCGCAGCGATCCAGCACCGCGGTGATCATCCGCGCCTTCGTGCGCATCTCCGCCGGCGAGGTGACGCGCGTACGCGGATCGAAGTAGAAGCGGCGGAAGTAGGCCTCGTCGAACGCTCTCGGCGTGGCCGCGGCCGCGGGGTCGGGTGGGGATCGCATCGGCGCAGATCTTGCCGGCGATCGCGGGACCGAGCAAGCTGATCCGTGAATGACGGAGCCACGGGGGCGATTTCGACGATGAACGACGACGACGGTCTTCTGCGCGGGACAATGGAGCGGGGATCGGCTCGCGGTGCTGCCGGGACCGCAGGGAGCTGAGCGCGTGGAGGATCAGTGGCTCGCCTGGGCGAAGCGATTGCACGCGATCGCGGCGACGGGACTGCACTATGCCGAAAGCCCGTTCGACCGTGAACGCTACGCCGAGGCCGCGTCCATTGCGAACGAGATGCTCGCCGCGCTCGCCGACGTGCCGCCCCAGCGCATCCGGGACCTGGTGCCCGATTTCGCGCGCGGCTACGCGACACCGCTCGTCGAGGTCCGGGGTGCGATATTCGATCGCGACAGCCGCATCCTGCTGGTTCGCGAGGCGAGTGACGGCCGGTGGACCCTGCCGGGCGGCTTCGCCGACGTCGGCCGTTCGCCGGGCGAGAACATCGTGAAGGAAGTGCTCGAGGAGGCGTCGATCCGTGTCGACGCCCGGGCGCTGTATGCGGTCCGGCACAAGGCGCGGCACCGCTATGACGCCGATACCCGCGACTTCTACAAGCTGTTCTTCGTGTGCGAACGACTCGACGAGACCGCACCGCGACCCGGCGCCGAGACGACCGACGCCGCATTTTTCACCGAGCGCGCGATTCCGCCTCTGTCGACCGGGCGCACGCTGCCCGAAGACGTCGCCGCCGCGTTCGCATACCGTCGGGATCCGTCGCGACCGGTCGCATTCGACTGATCGGCGGCGCTCAGGAATTGGCCGCGTCAGCCCACGGCGGCACCGCGATCGGGATCGCCCGGGAAAGATGTGCGACTCGCTCGGCGAGCATCGGCGGGAAGTCGTCGGTCAACGCCGGGCGCATCGTTGTTCGAATCTCGATCCGGCGCAGCCGACCCCACGCCGATGCGCAGCGGATCCACCGGCTTATCGGCCGCGGCCCGCATTCATCGACCCGCGATGCGCGCCGGCTCGACAAACTGCGACAGGACGCACAATCGCCGAGGGCTGCCGGAGATCGGTTAAGATCGCGCGGGTGAAAGTCGCGGGCGTCTCCTATCGTACCCTCTGGCTGGCCGACGGCGCGGTACGGGTCATCGACCAGTCGCGCCTGCCGTTCGAATTCGCGACCGTCGATCTGCGCTCGCTCGCCGATGCCGCGCGCGCGATCGCCACGATGATCGTGCGGGGCGCGCCGCTGATCGGCGCGACCGCGGCCTACGGGCTTGCGCTCGCGGTGCGCGAGGATCCGTCGGACCGCTCGATCGAAGCCGCCGCGCGAGCGCTGCTCGCCACCCGGCCGACCGCTCACAACCTGGCGTGGGCGCTCGACCGGATGCGCCTGGCACTCACGCACGTCGCACCCGCCTCACGCGCCGACGCCGCTTTCCGGGAGGCCACCGCGATCTGCGACGACGACGTCGCGCAATGCCGGGCGATCGGCGAACACGGCGCCGCGCTGCTGCGCCGTCTCGCCGGCGCAGCGAGCGCCAGGCCCCTGAACGTGCTGACACACTGCAATGCCGGCTGGCTTGCCTGCGTCGACTGGGGCACTGCGCTCGCACCGGTCTATCGTGCGCACGACGAAGGACTCGCCCTGCACATCTGGGTGGATGAGACCCGACCACGCAATCAGGGCGCTTCCCTGACCGCATTCGAACTTGCCGCCCACGGGGTGCCCCATACGGTCATCGCCGACAACCTCGGGGGACACCTGATGCAGACCGGCCGCGTCGACGTGGTGATCGTCGGCAGCGACCGAGCCACCGCGACCGCGGACATCTGCAACAAGGTGGGTACCTACCTGAAGGCGCTCGCGGCGCACGACAACGGCGTGCCGTTCTACGCAGCGTTGCCGGCAAGCACGATCGACTGGTCGATCGCGCACGGCGAGGAGATTCCGATCGAAGAGCGTCCCGAGCGCGAGTTGACGCACCTGACCGGCCTCGCCGACGGCGGCGGGTTGGCGACCGTACGGGTCGTGCCGGTGGGAAGCCCGGCGTTGAACCTTGCGTTCGACGTCACTCCTGCGCGACTGGTGACCGGCTTGATCACCGAGCGCGGCGTATGCCCCGCGACCGGCGACGGGCTCCTCGGACTCTATCCCGAGCGGCGAGCGGACCGATGACCGGATCGGCGACGCACGCGGCAGACGTCGAGTGGCGCAGGGATCAGGCGCTTCGTGCCGCGGTGATCGACGGTTGCCGCCGGCTGGTCCGCGAGGGGCTCATCGTCGGCACCGCCGGCAACGTCTCCGTCCGGCGGGATACCGATCGCTTCTTCGTCAGCCCGACCGGGACGCCCTATGACGCACTGCGGTCCGACGACGTGGCGCTCGTCGAC
This sequence comes from Pseudomonadota bacterium, assembly GCA_021780395.1. The sequence goes on along the minus strand of JAJXYU010000275.1, from coordinate 11,650 downwards.
CTCGACGGGCGCTGGCGAGGTGGCCGACGGCCGTCGAGCGAGTGGCGCATCCATCGCGATCTGTACCGGGCGCGGCCAGAGGTCGCCGCGATCGTGCACACCCATTCGCGTGAGGCCACCGCGCTCGCCTGCACCGGACGGGGTATACCGGCATTCCATTACATGGTGGCGGCGGCTGGCGGCGAGGACGTGCGCTGCGCACCGTACCGGACGTTCGGCACACAGGCCTTGTCGGAGGCCGCGCTCGCGGCGCTCACCGGACGGCGGGCCTGCCTGCTCGCGAATCACGGCGTGCTGTGCGTCGGATCCGACCTCGAAGCGACCCTCGGCCTCGCGGCCGAAATCGAAGACCTCGCGGCGAAATACCGGATCGCGCTCGGGCTCGGGAATGTCGCAGTGCTCACCGCGGCGCAGATGCGCGAGGTGTTCGACCGGTTCGCGACCTATGGCCGGCAGGACGACGCGGATCCGGACCTGATCCGAATCACGGATCCACCGCCGGGAACGCGGGAAGAACCCCGATGAACACGACGGCGCAGGTACCGGCCGGCTACCGCACGCTCGAGACGGCATCGCTCGCGAATTGGCTCGCGGCATTGCCGGCGGTGCGCGAACGGCTCGGCGGCGCGCCGGGGCGCTGGACGGCGCGCGAGGTCGGCGACGGCAACCTGAACCTCGTGTTTATCGTCGACGGTCCCGAGGGGTCGATTTGCGTGAAGCAAGCGCTCCCCTACCTGCGAGTCGCCGGGCCCTCCTGGCCGATGACGCTCGAGCGGGCCTATTACGAGCAGGCCTACTATGCGGCCGTCGCGCCGCACGTCGGCGCGGCGATTCCGCACGTCTTTCATTACGATCCCGACCAGTACGCGATCGTGATGGAGCGCTTGACGCCGCACGTGATCCTGCGGCGCGGGCTGATCGCCGGCCATCGCTATGCGAGCGTCGGGCAGGACATCGGTGACTACGTCGCCCGCGCCGGATTTTTCACGTCCGACCTGGCGGAGCCGTTCGAGCGCAAATTCGATCGCATCGCCCGCTTCGCGGGCAACACCGACCTGGTCCGGATTTCGGTCGACCTGATCTTCACCGATCCGTACTTCGAGCACCCGCGCAACCGCCATACCCGCCCGCACCTCGATCGCGACGTCGCGGCGCTGCGTTGTGACGCCGCGGCAAAGGGGGCCGCCGCCGAACTCGGCCGGCGGTTCCTCGGCGAGACGCAGGCGCTGATCCATGGCGATCTGCATTCCGGTTCGATCATGGTCACGGACGCGGACACGCGCGTGATCGATCCGGAGTTCGCGTTCTATGGACCGCTCGGATTCGACCTGGGGGCTTTTCTCGGCAACCTCGTGCTGGCATGGTGCGCCCAGCCCGGTCTCGCACTTCGCCCCGGCGAACGCGACGCATATCGCGATTGGATCCTCGAGCAGGCAAGGGCGTTCTGGACGGCGTTCCACGACCGCTTCCTGGGTCTATGGCGGACGGCAGGACATGGCGACGCATGGCCCGCGGCGCTGTTCCGCGAACCCGGCGACGGGGCGGCGCTCGAATCGGCGCGACGACAGTATCTGGATGCATTGTTCGCCGACATGCTGGGCTATGCAGCCTGCAAGATGATCCGCCGGGTCGTCGGCTTTGCGCACGTTGCGGACCTCGACGACATCGCCGACCCGGCGAGGCGCGCCTGCTGTGAGCGCAGCGCGCTCGGAATCGCGAGGCACTGGCTCGCGCGACGCCGGGAATATGGGTCGATCGAGGATGCGCTGGCGGCACTGCCGGAGATCGCCGCGGCTTGAGCCCGACGCGCCGCCCCGGGGTGATTCAGCCGTCCGGCGGCCCGTAGTCGTTCGGACCCGGGAATCCCCGCTCGACCAGGAAGATCAGGACGACGATCCAACCGACGACCGGTATGAACCCCAGCAGCAGCCAGAAGCCGCTCCGTCCGGTGTCGTGGAGCCGGCGAACACCGACCGAGACCAGTGGCAGGATCATCACGAGCGCGGTGATCGCGTTCACGAAGTCACCGAGGATCCGGGCCGCGGCAGTGACCACGAACACGAACAGCCAGAACCACCAGTATTCCGGGCGTGACGCGCGCCCTTGGAACTGCGCATACCTCGAGAAGCACCGCTTGACCGCGTCGCTGAATCCCATCGCGCCTCTCCCGGCCGATCGTTCTCGTTCGCTCCCGCCGGACGCGATCTTGCGCGCCGCGGCCCGATCCTGTCGAGCCCCGCCGCGCGCCAATCGACGCGCGGGTCAGCGCGCGATCGCGGCCGCCTCGGCGACGCGTTGACGGACATGCCGGGCCGCAAGGCACGGCCGGTCGACCCGCGCGCCGTCGAGCGCGACGGCGGTGACGCCGGGGCGCCGGCCGAGGGTCGCGGCAAGCCGGCGCGGCGTCCCGAGGTCGTTCCATCCACAGGCCGGAACCCGCTTCACGATGAGGTCGGGTTCCGCGCCGGCGAGCAAATGGCGCGAAAAGTCGAGCGGGCGCATCTCGGAATATTCGGCGCTGAGCGCCGCGCCGCCGTCGCAACGGTAACCATCGCGCTCGAGGGCGTGCTGCATGCGTTCGACCAGCCCGGGCAACCGCCGCTCGAAGAGTGCGAGCAACGCGCGAGCGGTCGCGGCGAAGATGAAGGAATTCCACAATGCGCCGCGAGCGAGGAGGTCGGCCGCGATCGACGCCGCGGGCTTCTCCACGAAGGAATGGACCGTGTGCACGCCTGCGGCGATCTCGACATCCGGCACGACGTAGCCGAGTTCACCGTCCGCTTCTTCCGGCTCGATGCCGAGCAGCAGCAGGCCCGATGTCTCGCGCGCCAGCGTCGCCCCCTCGCGAAGCGCCGTGCCGAGGACCGCTTCGTCCTCGACGTGGTGATCGGACGGCAGCCACACGATCACCGCGTCGGGCTCGCGCGCGGCGATATGCAGCGTCGGCAGCAGGATGCCGTTGGCGGTACCGCGATTCTCCGGCTGGACGAACACGTTCTCGGGACGCAGATCGTCGACCTCGCTCCGCCACCAGCGTCGATGCTGGGCGGCGACGATCGTTCCGACGCGCTCCGGCGACGACACCGCCTGCGCCCGCCGCAGCGCGTCGCCGAGCAGCGTCGTCGCGCCATACAACGAGCAGAACTGTTTTGGCGTCGCGGCTCCCGCGGGGTCGCTCGTCAGGCTCTGGAGCCGCGTGCCCGCGCCGGCCGCGAGCACGATCGACCAAGGTTCCACCGGATCGTTCATCGCTCATTCCTCCGGTTACCGCGCGTGCATCGAGAGACGACGTCTTGCGGTTCGATCCGCCGATCTTGCGGAAAGTTCCTGAACGTTGCGTGACGCTTGGATGGCGGTTGGGTTGCAACCGGGTGCGAACGACGGCGACGTGCGCCGGGGCGTCAGCGGCGCGGCGCGACGACGTAGTGGCGTGTGCCGTCGCGCGGATCGAAATAGACCGCGGTCAGGCGAGCGCTCGACGGATCGACGAAACGCTCGCCGGTATCGGTCCATGCGGCATCAGGGCCGGTCTCGATCAACGGCTTGTACCGCCAGCGCTCGATCGCGAGGCCGACGACGAGCAACGCTCCTGCGATCAGCAATTGGGGCACGAACATGACGAACATGCCGGTCACCGCCGCCACGCCGGCGCCGATCAGCAGGATCGCGCCGAGCGCGTACAGCACGATCGGCAGCATTCGCGTCTCTTCAGGTCGCAGGCTCGATCACGACCGCGGTGCCGTACGCGACGATCTCGCTCATCGTCTGTCCGATCTCGGCGGAGTCGAATCGCATCATCACCACGGCGTTCGCGCCCATCGCCCGCGCGTTCGTAACCAGCCGATCGAGCGCGTGGCGGCGCGCCTCCTCGAGCATCTGGGTGTATTCGTGGATCTCTCCGCCGACCAGCGAACGCAGGCCGGCCATCACGTTGCCGCCGATTCCGCGGCTGCGAACGACGACGCCGAAGACCTGGCCCTTGACCTGCGAGACGCGCTGACCGGGGACGTTCTCGGTGGTGACGACGAGCATCGCTGGGACTCCTCTGCGGAGCGCGGGCCGCCGCGGCGCGGCAACGGGCGACCGTATCTGGGGGGATTGTCGGCGGGCGGCCACAGCCGGTCAACCCGCAACCGTTCGGGGACCACGGTGCGCCACCCCCGGTTGGCGCCGACCCGGAAGGATTGCGCATCGCAGGACGTCGGGCTTAATATCCAGGGCTGTCCGCAAATATTAGCAAATCTCGATACATTTCGCGGCGCCCGGGGTTCGCGGGAACCGCATGGCAACCGTATGGCAAGGAGCAGATCACCATGACCGTCACCCGCAGAGATCTCCTGGGCATCGTCGCGACGACCGGCATCGCCGGCATGGCGTTGGACCCCTTTGCATCCGCCCGCGCGCAACCTGCGAGCACGCCGCTCCCATCGCTGATCGAGTCCGGCGGCGGACATCTCAAGGCGCTGATCGCCGCGCTCGCGAAGGCGCCGCGCCGCCGCGATTTCAAGGAAGTGCCGATGATCGTCGCGTCGCCGGAACAATGGGACCACGAGGCCCTGGCTTTGCTGACTCATTACCGGGGCGGCCCGAAGCAGGTCTGGGACAACACCGCGATCGACAGTCCCTGGCTCAACCTGATGCGCAACTCGCTGAACGCGCAGATCTGGGCGTTCAAGCATCCGGACTTCCTCGTCGTCTCTGCGACCCATGGGACCGCCCATCTTGCGCTGTACGACCAGTACCTGTGGGACAAATACGGGCTTGCGAAGCTCACCGGCGGAAAATTCGCGCGCAACTCGTTCCTCGACGTCCCCGCGGCGGCGCACGCCGACGCAGCCGACTTCGAAGACCCGGCGGGCGTGTTCTCGCCGAAGGACAACAGCATCCCGACCTTGCAGGCGCGCGGCGTCGTGTTCCTCGCATGCCACAATGCGATCTTCGAGCTGTCCTCGAGGTTGCATGCGACGGGCGTGAATCCGGACAAGCTCAGCCTTGCGAGGATGGGCGCGGAGTTCACGAACCACCTGATCCCCGGCGCCGTGCTGACGCCGGGCATCGTCGGGACGCTGCCGGAACTCGGCACGGCGGGCTTTCAATACGCGAAGTGAGGGATACGTGATGCGACAGCGAATCTGGCCGATGGTCGCGGCGCTCGCCGCGTGCGTCGCATGGTGCGGCTCGTCCGCTTGCGCCGCGCAGGGAGCGGACTCGATCTATCCGCCCTGGAGTCATGGCACCAACGACCCGGCGGTGCGGCGCGGGCTCGAGTTCACGGTGCCTGAGGTCGACGACCTGCCCGACTTCCACGGCAACCCTTGCGGCGCACGACTGACGATCTTCGTCGGCGGCAACTACTACTTCGCGATGGCGCCTCTCGTCGCGGCGTTCGAGAAGGCGCATCCCGAGCTGCGCGGTGAGATCTACTACGAGACGATCCCCCCGGGATTGCTGGTGCGGCAGATCGAGAACGGCGGCACGATCACGGTCGGCAACATGACCTGGAGCGTGCGGGCGGACGTGTTCGCGGCCGGGCTGCGCGGCGTGCAGGCGATGATCGCCCGGGGGTACGTGCTCGGGCCGGCGGTTCCGTACGTCACCAACGATCTGACGATCATGGTCCCGAAGGGCAATCCGGCGCACATCGCATCGCTCGCCGATCTCGCGCGTCCCGGGGTGCGCGTGGTGATGCCGAACCCGCGCTTCGAGGGCGTCGCGCGGCAGATCCAGGGGGCGCTCGTGAAGGCGGGCGGACGGTCGTTGGAGACCGCGGTCTACGCGACGAAGGTGAAGAGCGGCGAGACGATCCTCACGCACATCCATCACCGGCAGACGCCGTTGTTCCTGATGCAAGGCAAGGCCGACGCGGGCGTGACGTGGAAGTCGGAGGCGATGTTCCAGGAACAGGCCGGGCATCCGATCGCAAACGTCGCGATCCCCTCCGCCCAGAACGTGACCGCGATCTACGCCGCCGGGATCCTGAAGAGCGCGCCGCACCCGCGGGCCGCGCGCGCCTGGGTCGACTTCCTGAAGTCCCCGCCGGCGCTCGCGATCTTCGCGCGCTACGGTTTCGCGCCCTACCGCCACTGAAACGCCGGTCCAGAACGTCACGAGGTCCGCGCCATGTCGACCGATGCCAAGACGACCGGGAACCCGCGATCCGCCGACTGGCGGATCGCGGGCATCGCGCTGCTCAGCGCCCGCTTCGTGCAAGGATGGATCTACTGGGGCGGTGGCAGCCGCCGATTCATCTACGCGCCGAAGAAGCTCGATCCGCACGCGGCGCACTGGATGGCGAACAAGTTCCAGACCGCGATGCCGGGCGCGCTCCTCGGAATGGACCACCTGGTCAGCTACCTGCTGCAGCATTTCTACCTGCTCTATGCGGGCGTCATCGTCTTCAGCGCGGCGGAGTTGATCTTCGGTCTGTTCCTGATCTTCGGCTTCCTGACCCGGCTGAGCGCACTGGTCACGATGGGTCTGAGCGTCGTGCTGATGTTGCTGTTCGGCTGGCAAGGGGCCACCTGCATCGACGAGTGGACGATGGCGGCGTGCAATTTCGGGATCGGCGCGACGCTGCTCGCGGGTGGCGCGGGTGCCTATTCGATCGACGCCTGGCTCGGGCGGACGCGGCCGGCGCTCGCGGGGAAGCCGTGGTTTCGCTGGGTCGCGAGCGGAGCCTTGCCGGAGAAGACCCTCGAATCGCTCGGCAAGGCGCTCTGGGTCGTGACGATCCTGTTCGTGGTATCGACCTATCACTACTACCGGGGTTCGGTCGTGACGCCATTCCATTCCGGTCCCGTCAGCCCGTCGAAGCATCATGTGACCCTGAGCGACGCGGTCGTGCGTGGCGACGGAGGCGTCTCGTTCCACGCCTACCTCGACGGGGGCACGCCGGCCGTCCCGGCGCACATCGTGCGGATCGTGCTCCGCGGACCGGACGGGCGCGCCGTCGAGACCTGGAACGGTTCGAATCTTGGCGCGCTGCCGAAAGCCGCGTTCGCGAACGATTACGCGTACAACCGGTTCGGGCCCGGGTTCGAGAGCATCCAGGCGGGCGTCGGCTCCAAGGCGACCATCGCGTTGCCGGCGGCTCAAACCGGACTGCGCCTCGCGCCGGGCCGTTACGTGATCGAGGCGACCACGATCGACGCGATTCGGTTCACGACGAGCGCCACGCTCGGCACCACCCGTTGACCGAGGCATCCGCGCGAATGTGACTCGGCCCCGCGAGTCCCCTGACGCCCGCGCGCCCGACGGCACTGTCGCCGATTGGCGACCCGGGAACTCCGCCGCGACGGTGGAGTCGACCTTCTTACAACGAACCACCGTGGGGACTTCTGATGATCAAACGATGTCTGCCGTTCGCGGCACCCTTGCTCGTGCTGTCCGGCACCGCCGGCGCGGCCGGATTTGGAACGTCCCAGTACGACTTCCAACCTTACGTCGGTGCGAATATCGGGATCATGCGCTACGACGAAAGCGGACTCTCGACCGTGAGCCCCAGCCTGATCATCGCGCGCATCGGCATGCCGCTGTCCGATTATTTCGGCATCGAGGGCCGGATCGGGACCGGACTCTCGAGCGACAACAGTGCCGGCGCCGCGGTGAGCGTCGACACGATCGGCGGCGCGTATCTCAAGGGTTCCTACCCGATCCTGCCGACGTTCTCGGTCTATGGCGTCGCCGGACTCGGCACGGTTAGCCTCAGCCGCAACTTCGGTGACGGGCACACCACCAACACTGGCCTGTCGTTCGGCGTCGGCGGCGACGTCGCATTGCGCGGCGCGCTCGGATTGAACTTCGAATGGACGCATTTCCCGGGCGGAACCGACGCGGGATATTCCTACAACTCGGACGTGTTCAGCGCGGGTGTGAGCTGGCGCTTCTAGGGATCCGCACTTTACCGGATCGCCATGCGGGGAGGGCGGTGGCGGCACGGGCCGCCATCGCACCCCGAGCGATCATTCGATCGCTTCGCCGTGCAAAGCGATGTCGAGTCCTTCGCGTTCCTCGTCCGTACTCACGCGCAGCCCGATCGTGAGGTCGATCGCCTTGAGGATCGCAATGCTCGCCAGGAAACTCCACGCCAAGGTCGCGGTCACGCCCTTCAACTGCGTGAGGACACTGCCGGTCGCGCCGCTGACCGCCTTGCTGACGAGCGCGCCGGTGAGCAATGCACCGAGGATTCCACCGACGCCATGCACGCCGAATGCGTCCAGTGCATCGTCATAGCCGAACCACTTCTTCATCGACGTAGCCGACCCATAACAGACGACGCCCGCCAGCGCGCCGATCAGCACCGCCCCGTCCGGCGTGACGAAGCCCGCTGCCGGCGTGATCGCGACGAGTCCCGCGACTGCGCCGGACGCGATGCCGAGCACGCTCGGTTTGCCCTTCAGGAGCCACTCCGTGAACATCCAGGTGATCGCCGCGGCAGCCGCGGCGACGTGGGTGGCCAGGAACGCCATGCCGGCGCGCCCATCGGAGACGAGCGCCGATCCCGCATTGAACCCGAACCAGCCCACCCACAGCAGGGCCGTGCCGATCACGGTCAAGGTCAGGTTGTGCGGCGCCATCGCCGTTCGTCCGTAACCGATGCGCTTCCCGAGCATCAACGCCGACGCGAGGCCCGCGATCCCCGCGTTGACGTGGACGACGGTGCCACCCGCGAAGTCGAGCTGCGTGGCCGCGAACCAGCCGCCCGGCGCCCACATCCAATGCGCGACCGGACAATAGACGATGAGCAGCCAGAGCGACATGAACCACAACATCGCCGAGAATTTCATGCGTTCGGCGAGGGATCCGCAGATCAACGCCGGCGTGATGATCGCGAACGTGCCCTGGAACATCGCATACACGGACTCGGGAATCGTCGGCGCGAGCGGCGATACACTCACCCGGCCGGCGTCGTGCAGATAGACGATGCCGTCGAAGAACGCCCGGCCGAGGCCGCCGAGATATGGCGTCGGACCCGGCGTGAATGCGAGCGAGTAGCCGACGGCCCACCACAGGATCGTGACCACGCAGGTGATCGCGAAGCTCTGCATCAAGGTCGACAACACGTTCTTCTTGCGGACCATGCCCCCGTAGAAGAGCGCAAGTCCCGGTACCGTCATCATCAACACCAACGCGGTGGAGGTGAGCATCCACGCGGTGTCGCCGGCGCTGATCCGCGCGAACGGAACGATATCCGGCTGGATCGGCGCCGCAGCGGCATGCCCGGCCACGAGCAGCGCAGCCAGCGGGACGACTTGCCGCCAGAACGATCTCCGCGAACGATTCATCGGTGCGACGTTCCTCCGTGCCCACGAACGGCCATGCCTGAACCAGACTCTGCGAACACGGAAGCAATTCCGATGCCAACCCCTGACCTGCGATGCAAATCCGCCGGCCGCAGGCCGGGCAGGTGGCTTCCGCAGTGCGCACGACGGCGTGACGCACCGATCCGGTGCATTGCCGCACCGGGGTGGTGCGCGGCGCGGGCATCTGAAGAGGGGTCGAGCCGGGCGTCGATCGCATGGTATTTTGCAGATTGCCCGGCGCCGGCCGGGTCCGCGCTCCACACACGAGGACGGCACGCATGCGACTATATGTCGATTCCAACTACGTGAGCCCTTACGCGCTCACCGCGTTCGTGAGCCTCGTCGAGAAGGAACTCGCCTTCGACGTCGAGCCGCTCGACCTCGCGAAACACGCGAACGAGAACCCGCATTACGCGCGCGCGTCGCTCACCCGCCGCGTCCCGACCCTGATCCACGAGGATTTCGCGCTGTCGGAGTCCTCGGCGATTGCCGAATACCTCGACGAGGCCTTCCCGGGCGGCACGCGGCTCTACCCGGGCGGGCCGCGCGAGAGGGCGCGGGCGCGCCAGGTTCAGGCCTGGGTGCGCAGCGACCTGATGCCGATCCGCGAGGAGCGCCCGACGTTCGTCGTTTTCTGCGGGACGAAGCGGCCACCGCTGTCGGCGGCGGCGCGAGCCGCGGCGGACAAGCTCACGACCGCCGCACTCGCGTGGCTCGACGGTTCGCGCGGATATCTATGCGGAAGCTGGTCGATTGCGGACGTGGACCTCGCGATGATGTTGCAGCGATTGGTCGCACACGGCGATCCCGTGCCGGCGCCGCTCGCCGAGTACGCGCATCGCCAGTGGCGCCGCCCGAGCGTCGCGCGCTGGATCGCGCAGCGGCGTCCGCCCATCGTCGACTATTGAACGCCGCACGGGCGCGCGCCGGCGCCCGTGATCCGATTCACGTTGAGCGCGCTTGTCACCCTAAAGGGTGACGTCAGGCGCGCACATCCCGCGTACCGTCACTCGCGCGCAGTTCCATCAACGGGGTGAGGCATCGTGAACGGCACAGTCGGCTTTCTCGTTCGGGGCATCTATCGGGGACTCATCATGGCGACGTTCCTCGCGGTCGCCGCCTGCGGAGGCAGCAGCGGTGGCGGGAGCGGAACCCAGACGAACACCTACACGATCTCCGGCACCATCAGCGGCACCCCCGGAGTCAGCGTCGCGTTGAGCGGCGCGTCCAGCGCGACCACGACCACCGACTCGTCCGGCAATTACCAGTTCACCGGACTCGCGAACGGGAGCTACACGATCACGCCAACGCTCGCGGGTGAGACGTTCAGCCCGACGAACCTCTCCGTGACCATCAGCGGCGCCAACCTCAGCGCCGAGAATTTCACCGCCGCGGCCACGACCTACACCTTGAGCGGCGCGGTGCAGACCTCGAACGGCGGCGCGCTCGCCGGGGTCTCGTTGCAGTTGAGCGGTGCGGCGAGCGCGACGCAGACCTCGAACGCGTCGGGCCAGTACTCGTTCGCGAACCTCGCGGCCGGCAGTTACACGGTGACCCCGACGCTCGCCGGATACACCTTCGCACCGACGAGCGCCCAGGTGACGATCTCGAACACCAACCTGAGCGCGACGACCTTCGTCGCGACCCCGACTCCCCCGGCGACCTATTCGATCTCCGGCACCGTGAGCGGCGCGGTCGCGGGCGGCGTCACGGTCACCCTGTCCGGCGCGGGCACCGGCACGACCACAACCGCCGCCAACGGCAGCTACACGTTCACCGGACTCGCCCCGGGCAACTACACCGTGACACCGACGGCGAGCGGCTACACCTTTTCGCCGACCAGCACCGCGGTCACAATCAACAGCTCCGACGTGACCGGCACGAACTTCACCTCGACTGCGGTCGTCGCCGCGACCTATTCGATCTCCGGCACCGTGAGCGGCGCGGTCGCGGGCGGCGTCACGGTCACCCTGTCCGGCGCGGGCACCGGCACCACCACGACCGCCGCCAACGGCAGCTACACGTTCACCGGACTCTCCCCGGGCAACTACACCGTGACACCGACGGCGAGCGGCTACACCTTCTCGCCGACCAGCACCGCGGTCACGATCAGCAGTTCCAACGTGACCGGCACGAACTTCACTTCGACCGCGGTTGTCGCCGCGACCTATTCGATCTCCGGCGTCGTGAGCGGCGCGGTCGCGAGCGGCGTCACGATCACCCTGTCCGGCGCGGGCACCGGCACGACCACAACCGCCGCCAACGGCAGCTACACGTTCACCGGACTCGCCCCGGGCAACTACACCGTGACGCCCTCGCTCAGCGGCTATACGTTCTCGCCGACCAGC
>JAJXYU010000138.1 GCA_021780395.1 Pseudomonadota bacterium | reverse complement strand
TAGTAGAACGCCCCGACCACCGAGAACAACACCGCGACGACCGCGAGCCACACCGCGTTGATCCCGAGCACCGCCTGGATCACGCCGAGCTTCGCCCAGAACCCGATGAATGGCGGCAGGCCCGCGAGGCTGAACATGAAGATCGCCATCATCCCGGCGAACCAGGGACTGCGCGCGTTCAAGCCCTTGAAGTCCTCGATCCGATCCGCTTCGAACCCGTGGCGCGACAGCAGCAGGATCATCCCGAACGAGCCCGCGGCGACGATCACGTAGGTGATCGTGTAGAACATCGCGGACTGGTATCCCTGTGAGGTCCCGGCGAGTATCCCGAGGAGGATGTACCCGACGTGCGAGATCGTCGAGTATCCGAGCATTCGCTTCAGGTTGGTCTGTGCGATCGCGACGACGTTGCCGATCGCCATCGACAGCACCGAAAGCACGACCAGCATCTGGCTCCAGTCCACGTGGGCGCCGCCAAGACCGTCGACGAGCAGGCGCATCGCGAGCGCGAACGCCGCGATCTTCGGAGCGGTGCCGACGAACAGCGTGACGCAGGTCGGCGATCCCTCGTACACGTCGGGAATCCACATGTGGAACGGCACGGCGCCGAACTTGAAACCGATCGCAACGATCAAGAAGGCGATGCCGAACAGCAGGCCGATGTTCGTCGCGAGACCGCCCTGCACCGCGGCCGCGATCGCGCCGAGATCGAGACTGCCGGTCACGCCGTAGATGATCGACATCCCGTACAGCAGCGTCCCCGATGCGAGCGAACCCAGCACGAAGTACTTGATCGCCGACTCGGCCGCACGGCCGGAGTCGCGGTCGAACGCGACCATCGCGTACAAGCACAGCGACAGCAATTCGAGCCCAAGGTACACGGTGACGAGACTCGCCGCGGAGATCAGCACGAGGATGCCCAGCGTCGCGAACAGCCCCAGCACGAAGTACTCGCCCTTGAGGATCCCCCGGCGGCGCATGTACTCGATCGAGTATACGAACACGACCGCGACGATCACGAGCGCGACCACCTTCAGCGCCTGCGACATCGCATCCACGAGGAACATCCCGCCGAGCGCGGTCACCGGACCGTTCACCTCGACCCCCGCTGCGAGCACCGCGGCCACCAGGAGCGCGGCGATCGACAGCGCCGCGGTCCAGTGCCGGCGCGAATCGCCGATCAGCAGGTCGAGGAGCAGGATCCCGCACGCGGCGAGCCCGAGGAAGATCTCCGGCGCCGCGAGGGTCAGGCCGGAGTTGAAGGCGGCGACACTGAACACGTTCATGAATGAACCCTAGGGCACGAGCTTCGAGACCAGCAATTGCTGGGTCAGATGCTGCGTCGACGCGTGCATCACGTCGAGCAGCGGCGCCGGCCAGAGGCCCACGACCAACACCGCGACCGCGAGCAGGCCGAGCACCAGGAATTCGCGCCCGTTGATGTCCTTCAACGCCGCGACCTTGTCGTTCGCGATCGGTCCGAAGATCACCCGCTTGACGAGCCACAGCGTGTAGGCCGCGCCGAGGATCAGGGTGACCGCCGCGAAGAAGGCGTACCAGACGTTGCCCTTGAAGGCGGCGAGGATCACGAGGAATTCACCGACGAAGCCGGATGTCCCCGGCAGTCCGGCGTTCGCAAGCGCGAACAGCACCATGAACGAGGCGAAGATCGGCATCGTGTTGACGACCCCCCCGTAGGCGTCGATCTCCCGGCTGTGGACCCGGTCGTACATCACCCCGACGCACAGGAACAGCGCCCCCGAGATCAAGCCATGCGAGATCATCTGCACCACCGAGCCGTCGAGCGCCATCGCGATCCCGGTCTGGCTGCCGGTGTGCGCGAAGATCTTGTAACCGACGAACGCGCCGAGCGTCACGAAGCCCATGTGCGCGATCGAGGAGTACGCGATCAGCTTCTTCATGTCCTTCTGCGCGAGCGCGACGAAACCGATGTAGACCACGGCGATCAACGACAACGCGATGATCAACCAGCTGAGTTCCCGGCTCGCATCCGGCGCGATCGGCAGCGAGAGCCGCAGGAAGCCGTACCCGCCCATCTTCAGCATGATCGCCGCGAGGATCACCGACCCGCCGGTCGGCGCCTCGACGTGCGCATCGGGCAGCCAGGTGTGCACCGGCCACATCGGCACCTTGACCGCGAACGCCGCGAAGAAGGCGAGAAAGATCAGGGTCTGCGCGGTCAGCCCGAGCGGCAGGTGCCGGAAGTCGGCGAGGTCGTAGCTCCCAGACTTCAGGTGCAGGTAGATCAGCGCGACCAGCATCAGGAGCGAGCCGAGGAACGTGTACAGGAAGAACTTGATCGTCGCGTAGACGCGCCGCGGTCCGCCCCAGACGCCGATGATGATGAACATCGGAATCAGCATCACTTCCCAGAATACATAGAAAAGAAGCGCGTCGAGCGCGCAGAACACGCCGATCATCGCGCCCTCGAGGATCAGGAACGCGCCGAAGTACTGCGAGACCCGCTTCTGCACGCTTCCCCATCCCGCGATCACCACCAGCACCGTCGTGAACGTGGTCAGCAGGATCAAGGGCATCGCGATCCCGTCGATGCCGAGCGCGAAGTGCGCGTTCACGCTCGGAATCCACGCGGTGCGCTCGACGAACTGCATCGCGGCGGTGTGCGGATCGAACTCGGTGTACAGCGGAACGCTCGCGGCGAAAGTCGCGATCGAGACCAGGAGCGACACCCACCGCGCGGTCGACGGGCTGTCGTTGCCGACCGCGAGGACCGCGAAGCCGCCGAGGATCGGCAACCAGATCAGGATCGAGAGAAGGTGTCCGGAAAACATCATGTCCGCCATAGGAGCCACATGAGCAGGGACGCGAGACCGAGGATCATCGCGAACGCATAGTGATAGAGGTAACCGGACTGCACCGTGCGGATGACCGACGAGAACCAGCCGACCGTGCGCGCGCTGCCGTCGACCATCACCCCGTCGATCAGGTCCTGGTCACCGAAGCGCCACAACCCGCCGCCGAGGCGGCGCGCGCCGGCGGCCAGCACGTTCTCGTAGAACCAGTCGAACCCGTACTTCGCCACGAGGATCCGGTACAGCCCGTGGAACCGGCGTTGCGCCGCGTCCGCGAGCTGCGGACGCTTCAGGTAGAACAGCCACGCGCACACCACCCCGGCCGCCGCGAGCCACACCGGCACGCCGGCGAACGCGCCCAGCAGGAACGAGGCCGGTCCGTGGAAATCCGCGGCCATCGCGCCGAGCACGTCGTGAGTCGGCGCGACACGGATCGCGCCAGCGAAGAAATCGCCGAACAGGAGCGGCCGGATCGCGAACCAGCCGGCCAAGGCCGATGGAATCGCGAGCAGCACGAGCGGCAGCGTGACGACCCACGGACTCTCGTGCAGGTGTTCGCGCGTGTGGTGGTCCATGCGCTCCTCGCCGTGGAACGTCATGAAGAACATCCGGAAGGTGTACAGCGCGGTCACGAACGCACCCGCGGTCACGCACACGTAGGCATAGGTCGCCCCCGGCAGTTGCGACCGGCCGACCGCCTCGATCAACGCATCCTTGGAGAAGAACCCGGCCGTCCCGGGGAACCCGATCAGCGCGAGCGATCCGATCAGGAACGTCCAGTAGGTGATCGGCAGGTATTTGCGCAGCCCGCCCATCTTGCGCATGTCCTGCTCGTGATGCATCGCGATGATCACCGAGCCGGCCGCGAGGAACAGCAGCGCCTTGAAGAACGCATGGGTCATCAGGTGGAAGATCGCGGACGCATAGGCCGACGCGCCGAGTGCGGCGGTCATGTAGCCCAACTGGGACAGCGTCGAATAGGCGATCACCCGCTTGATGTCGTTCGCGACGACCCCGAGCAGGCCCATGAAGAACGCGGTCGTCGCGCCGATCACCAGCACGGTCGACAGCGCGGTGTTCGACAACTCGAACAGCGGCGACATCCGCGCGACCATGAAGATTCCCGCGGTGACCATCGTGGCCGCGTGGATCAACGCGGAGATCGGCGTCGGGCCTTCCATCGAATCCGGCAACCACACGTGCAAGGGCATCTGCGCGGACTTGCCCATCGCGCCGACGAACAGGCAGATGCAGGTGAAGCTGATCGCGGACCAGCTGATCGTCGGCGTGATCTGCACCCGTGCGGCCGCGATCGCGTGCGCGTGCGCGAACACCGTCGCATAATCCAGCGATCCGCTGTAGTAGAGCACCGACGCGATTCCGAGCACGAATCCGAAGTCGCCGACGCGGTTCACGAGGAACGCCTTCATGCTCGCGAAGTTCGCGCTGGGGCGCGTGTACCAGAACCCGATCAACAGGTACGAGACGACGCCGACCGCCTCCCACCCGAAGAACAGCTGCATGAAGTTGTTCGCCATCACGAGCATCAGCATCGAGAACGTGAACAACGAGATGTAGCTGAAGAATCTCTGGTATCCCGGGTCGTCGCGCATGTAGCCGATCGTGTAGATGTGCACCATCAGCGACACGAACGTGACGACGACCATCATCAGCGCGCTCAGGTGGTCGATCAGGAAGCCTACCTGCATCGTCACGCCGTCGCTCACGAGCCAGGTGTACACCGGGCCGTCGAAGCCGGGCGCGCCGTCGAGAACCATGCGCTTCAGTACGAGGGCGGAGAGCACGAACGAGATCGCGACCCCGAGTATCGTCACGCTCTGGGCGCCGACTCGGCCGATCGCACGGCCGCCGATCCCCGCCAGGATCGCCGCGACGAGCGGCGCAAGCACGATCGTGAGGTAGATGGACTCCATGATCTTTAGCCGCCCCTCAACCCTGCAGGCTGTCCAGGTCTTCGACGTCGATGCTGCGTCGCTCCCGGAACAGCACCACCAGGATCGCCAGTCCGATCGCCGCCTCGGCGGCCGCGACCGTGAGGATGAAGAACACGAAGATCTGGCCGTTGATGTCGCCGAGGAACCGCGAGAACGCGACGAAGTTGAAGTTCACCGCGAGCAGCATCAGCTCGATGCACATCAGCAGGAGGATCACGTTCTTGCGGTTCAGGAACACCCCCGCGACCGCGATCGAGAACAGCAGTCCCGACAAGGTCAACACCTCGGTCAATGTGATCACGGGCGCTTCTCCGAGGCCATCTTCACCAGCCGTACCCGATCCTTCGCGGACACCCTCACCTGCTCGCCGACGTTCTGCGGTTTCACGCCGGCGCGATGTCGCAGCGTCAGCACGATCGCCGCGATGCTCGCCACCAGCAGGATGACTGCGGCGAGCTGCGCCGGATACGCGTACCGCGTGAACAGGGCCTCGCCGAGCGCCTGCGTGTTCGAATGGCCGGCCGGCGGAGGCGGTGCGGCACGCAGCGCGAGCCCGCCGAGGTGCTTCACGACGACGACGTCCAGGATCGCGAACACCATCAGCCCGGCGACGATCGCGGCGACCGGCCAATAGCCCGCGAGCCCCTTGCGCAGTTCCTCGAGGTTCACGTCGAGCATCATCACGACGAACAGGAACAGCACCATCACCGCGCCGACGTACACCAGCACCAACACGATCCCGAGGAATTCCGCGTCGAGCATCAGCCAGATCACCGCGCTGTTGAAGAAGCACAGCACGAGGAGCAGGGCCGAGTACACGGGGTTGCGGGCGAGGATCACGCCGAGCGCCGCG
Source organism: Pseudomonadota bacterium (assembly GCA_021780395.1). The sequence goes on along the minus strand of JAJXYU010000138.1, from coordinate 543 downwards.
CCGACCAGCACCGCGGAGAACGCGAAGAACAGGATCGTCTCGAACATCATCGATACCGCGCGTCGGCGGCACGATCGGCCGCGATGACGGGTTCGAAGCGCTCGCCGACCGCCAGCAACTTGTCCTTCGTCATGATGTTCTCGCCCCGGTGCTCCATGTGGTACTCGAGGACGCGGGTCTCGACGATCGCGTCCACCGGACACGCTTCCTCGCAGAACCCGCAGTAGATGCACTTGAACAGATCGATGTCGTAGCGCGTCGTGCGCCGCGTGCCGTCACCGCCGATCCCCGAGTCGATCGTGATCGCGAGCGCCGGACAGACGGCCTCGCAGAGCTTGCAGGCGATGCAGCGCTCCTCGCCGTTCGGGTAGCGCCGCAGCGCATGGAGACCGCGAAAACGCGGACTCTGCGGCGTCTTCTCCTCCGGATAGTTGATCGTCGTCTTGGGCCTGAACAGGTTCTTCAGGGTCACCCAGAGGCCCTGCAACAGCTCCCAGAGGAGGAACGTCTTGATGAAACTGCGGATGCCTTGCATCTTCAGAT
>JAJXYU010000192.1 GCA_021780395.1 Pseudomonadota bacterium | reverse complement strand
CGAGGGTGACGATCTCGCGCTTCTCGTTCGGGATCTCGAGTCCGACGACCGACTTGCCGGGAATCACCTCGACCACCCGCACGCTGATCGCCGACAGCGCGCGCGCGAGATCCTTCGAGAGGTTGCTGATCTGGCTGACCTTCACGCCCGGCGCGGGGCGCAGTTCGAAGCGGGTGACGACCGGCCCCGGCTGCACGGCGACGACCTCGGCGTCGACGCCGAAGTCCTTGAGTTTGAGCTCGACGAGCCGGGACATCGCTTCCAAGGCCTCGTCGGAGTACGAGGGCTCGCGCGCCGGCGGCTCGTCGAGAAGCTTGAGCGAGGGCAGCTCGCTCGATTTGGGCGCATCGAACAGCGGCACCTGCCGCTCGCGTTCGATGCGCTCGGAACGCACCACCGCGGGCGCCGGCGCCTCGATCCGCGGCGGCGTGCGCGGACCGGTCCTCTTCTGTTCCTCGCGCACCACGTCCTGCCGCGCCTGCTTGCGCTGCTGGCCGCCCGCGATCTCCCGGCGGCTCTCGACCCACGCGCGCACCGCGTCGACCGCGCTCAGCGCCGCCGCACCGAGCCGATCCATGATCGTGAACCAAGACACGCCGAGGAACAGCGCGACCCCCGCGAACCAGAGCCCGAGGAGCAGCAACGTCGCGCCGAGCATCCGCAGCCCCTGCGCCACGCCGTCGCCGACCATCTGTCCGAGAGCCCCGCCGGCACTGCTCGGGAAACCCGCGCCGTCCCAATGGAGCGCGGCCAGGCCGCAACTCGTGAGCAGGGTGAGGGCGAACCCGCCGGCGCGCAACCACGTGGTCGCGCGCGAGCGCGCCCGCGGCGGCGCCGCGTCCTGGTGGATCAGCCAGCCCGCATACCCCAGCAGCACCGGAAACAGGTACGCGGGGCGGCCGAACAGGAAGAAGAACAGCGCCGCGAGCCACGCGCCGACCGGGCCGATCCAGTTCGCGACCGGCCCGGCGTGAGCGCTGGTGCCGGTACTGGCGAAACCCGGGTCGGACGCGTGATAGGACAACAGCGCGAGCAGCAGGATGAGGCCCAACGCGCCGAGCACCCACAGCGCCCCCTCGCGAAGCGAGCGCGCGACCGCGGGCGAGATCGCCGGCTTCGGCTTCTCGGTGCGTGGGTCGGCGGATTTATCGGCGTCGACGGCCTTGATGATCGTTTACCCAGATGATTGGACGAAATAGACTAACGCGCCGATGCGCGCGTGCCGCAAGGACAATTTTACATGAGCGAAGCGATCCATAGCCGCCTGATCGTGCTCGGTTCGGGCCCGGCCGGATACACCGCTGCGATCTACGCCGCGCGCGCGAACCGCGCCCCGCTTCTGATCACCGGGCTCGAACAGGGCGGCCAGCTGATGACCACGACCGACGTCGACAACTGGCCGGGTGACGTCGAGGGGCTGCAGGGCCCGGCGCTCATGGAGCGGATGCGCCGGCACGCCGAGCGCTTCGCGACGCGGATCGTCGTCGATCACGTGCACCGGGTCGACCTCGGCGTGCGCCCGTTCCGGCTCACGGGCGACGCGGGCGAGTACCGCTGCGACGCGCTGATCATCGCGACCGGTGCGTCCGCGAAGTACCTCGGGCTCCCGTCCGAGGAACGGTTTCGCGGCCAGGGCGTCTCCGCGTGCGCGACCTGCGACGGCTTCTTCTTCCGCGGCAAGCGGGTCGCGGTGATCGGCGGCGGCAACACCGCGGTCGAGGAGGCGCTGTACCTTGCGAACCTCGCCTCCCACGTGACGCTCGTGCACCGGCGCGACAGCCTGCGCGCCGAGCGGATCCTGCAGGATCGTCTGTTCGCGCTCGAGCGCACCGGCAAGGTCGCGATCGCGTGGAACCACAAGGTGGATGAGATCCTGGGCGATGCGACCGGCGTCACCGGCCTGCGCCTGCGGCCGACCAACGGCGCGGGCGCACTGCGGGAATTCGCGGTGGACGGCGTGTTCATCGCGGTCGGCCACCAGCCGAACACCGCGCTGTTCGCGGGCCAGGTCGAGATGCGCGGCGGCTACCTCGTGGTGCGCGGCGGCACCGGCGGGGATGCGACCGCGACCAGCGTCGCCGGGGTGTTCGCGGCCGGCGACGTCGCCGATCACGTGTACCGGCAGGCGGTGACCTCGGCGGGCACCGGCTGCATGGCCGCGCTCGACGCCGACCGGTACCTCGAGCACCTGGACGCCGAGGTGCGCGCCGTGGGGCGCAGCGCGACGCCGTGACTCGACCGGCCGCGCGGGATCCCGCCGGCGGCGCGCCCTATCGAGCGCGCGTCCTCGAGCACATCGCGGACGTCGATGCGTCGGTCTGGAACCGGCTCGCCGGGGATGCGCAGCCGTTCCTGCGCCACGAGTTCCTCGCGGCGCTCGAGGAGAGCGGCTGCGTCGCGCCGGCGCGCGGGTGGGTGCCGCGCCACCTCGTGCTCGAGGACTGCGCCGGGCGCGCGGTCGGCGCGCTGCCGCTCTACGAGAAGCACCACTCGCGCGGGGAGTTCGTGTTCGATTTCACCTGGGCGAACGCGTACCACGCGCATGGACTCGCGTACTACCCGAAGCTGCTGACCGCGGTGCCGTTCACGCCGGTGTCCGGCGCGCGCCTGCTCTGCGCGCCGGACGCGGATGCGGCGGCGGTGCGCGCCGCGCTGATCGGCGCCGCGCGCGAGTCGTTGCGCGAGACCGGATCCTCCTCCTGGCACGTGCTGTTCGCGCAGGAGGCGGAACTCGGGACGCTCGAGGCGGCCGGGCTCGTGCGCCGGCTCGACTGCCAGTTCCACTGGTTCAACCGGGGTTACGACTCGTTCGAGGCGTTCCTCGCGGGCTTCAACGCCGAGAAGCGCAAGAAGGCGAAGCGCGAGCGGCGCCGGGTCGCCGAGGCCGGGATCCGTTTCGAGACCCGCTTCGGCGGGGAGATCGACGCGCGGCTGTGGGCGATCCTGTACGGATTTTATGCCGACACCTTCCACCGCCACGGTCACGAGCCCTACCTCGACCTCGGTTTCTTCCGTGCTGTTGGGCGCACGCTCCCCGAGAGCCTGCTGCTCAAGATCGCCTATCGCGGCGCCGAGCCGATCGCGGTCGCGATCTTCTTCGCCGGTGCCGATGCGCTGTACGGCCGGTACTGGGGCGCGAACGACCAGTATCACAGCCTGCACTTCGAGACCTGCTACTACCAGGGGATCGAATGGTGCATCGAGCACTCGATCGAGCGGTTCGAGCCCGGCACGCAAGGCGAGCACAAGGTCCCGCGCGGCTTCGTGCCGACGCTCGTCGGCTCGGCCCACGCGATCTCCGACTCGCGCTTCGAGCGGGCGATCCGCGACTTCGCCGCGCGCGAAGCGCACGCGGTGCGCGCGTACGCGGCCGAGGTCGACGCGCACGTGCCGTATCGCCGGACGGACGAGGAGTTGCGCCTCTGACGCGCCTGACCTGGCTCGCCGAGAACGACCCCGCCGCGGCGTTCCCGCCGGTCGAAGCCGCGCTCGCCGATCCACCGGGGCTCCTCGCCGCGGGCGGGGATCTGTCGCCGGCGCGGATCCTCGCCGCGTACGAGCGCGGGATCTTTCCGTGGTACTCGGACCGGCAACCGATCCTGTGGTGGTCGCCCGACCCGCGGATGGTGCTCGTCCCGGCGGAGCTGCACGTCTCGCGGAGCCTGCGCCGGCGGCTGCGCGCCGGCGGCTTCGAGACCCGCATCGACACCGATTTCGCGGCGACGATCCGCGCCTGCGCGGCGCCGCGCCGGTCGGGGCCCGGGACCTGGATCAACCCCGCGATGATCGCCGCCTACGAATCGCTCCATCGGGCGGGCTTCTGTCATTCAATCGAGACCTACGCCGGCGGTCGGCTGGTCGGCGGCGTGTATGGGCTCGCGCTCGGCGCGATCTTCTTCGGTGAATCGATGTTCAGCACGGTCGCCGACGCCTCCAAGGTCGCGCTCGTCCGCCTCGCCGAGCAGTGCCGCGCGCGCGGGATCGAGCTGATCGACTGTCAGGTCGCGAGCACCCATCTCGCGAGCCTCGGCGCCCGCGAGATCCCGCGCCGCGAATTTCTCGCGCGGCTCGCGCGCCTCGTCCGCCACGAGCCCGACGGATCCTGGGCGGGGACGTAAATTGCATTAACGGGTCGCTTTATGCACAATGCGCGACTTCCAGCCCACCAGCAGTACGCATGTCCAAAGAAGAGGCGATCCAGTTCGAAGGCGAGGTGATCGAAACCTTGCCGAACACGACGTTCCGGGTCAAGTTGAAGACCGGACACGTGGTCACCGCGCACATCTCGGGAAAGATGCGCAAGAACTACATCCGCATCCTGACCGGCGACCAGGTGACCGTCGAGATGACGCCGTACGATCTCACCAAGGGCCGGATCGTCTACCGCGGCCGCTGAAGAGCGCGCCCGACCGCCCGCGCGGCCCTTCGGTGCCCCGTCGGTCCGCCGATCACGGCTCCTGGGACAGCAGCGCCGGCTCGTTCGCGCCGCGCGTGACGAGTTCGAGCTTCTCGCCGTCCGCGCTCAAGCGCACCTCGACCTGGCCGCCGTCGACGAGCCGCCCGAACAGCAGCTCCTCGGCGAGGGGTCGCTTGATGAACTCCTGGATCACCCGCGCCATCGGCCGCGCGCCCATCTTCGGGTCGTAGCCGCGCTTCGCGATCCAGCGGCGCGCGCTCTCGTCGACGCTGAGCAGCACGCGCTTCTGCTCGAGTTGCGCCTCGGCCTCGACCAGCAGCTTGTCGACGACCCGCTCGATCGTGTCCTCGTCGAGCGCGGCGAACTGGATCACCGCGTCGAGGCGGTTGCGGAACTCCGGCGAGAACAGCCGGCGGATCGCCTCCATCCCGTCGCTCGCGACGTCCGACTGGGTGAAACCGATGCTCGGCCGGTTCATCTCGTAGGCGCCCGCATTGGTCGTCATCACGATGACCACGTGACGGAAGTCCGCCTTGCGGCCGTTGTTGTCGGTCAGCGTGCCGTGGTCCATCACCTGCAACAGCAGATTGAACACGTCCGGGTGCGCCTTCTCGATCTCGTCGAGCAGCAGCACGCAGTGCGGGTGCTTCGCGATCGCCTCGGTGAGGAGCCCGCCCTGGTCGAAGCCGACGTAGCCCGGCGGCGCGCCGATCAATCGCGACACCGTGTGGCGCTCCATGTACTCGGACATGTCGAAGCGCACGAACTCGATGCCCATCGCGATCGCAAGCTGGCGGGTGACCTCGGTCTTGCCGACGCCGGTGGGACCCGCGAACAGGAACGAGCCGACCGGTTTGCGTTGGTCGCCGAGCCCGGAGCGGGACATCTTGATCGACGCGGCGAGCGCCTCGATCGCCTTGTCCTGGCCGAAGATCGTGAGTTTCAGGTTCCGCTCGAGGTTCCTGAGCACGTCGCGATCCGACACCGACACCGTCTTCGGCGGAATCCGCGCGATCCGCGCGACGACGCTCTCGATCTGGCTGACCGTGACCGAGGGGGCCCGCTCGCCGGCCGGCTTCAGGCGCAGGTTCGCGCCCGCCTCGTCGACGACGTCGATCGCCTTGTCGGGCAGGTGCCGGTCGTTGATGTGCCGGGCCGCGAGCTCGGCCGCGGCGCGCAGCGCCTCGTCCTCGTAGGTGATGCCGTGGTGTTCCTCGAACTTCGGCTTCAGGCCCCGCAGGATCTCGACCGTGTCCTCGACCGAGGGTTCGGTCACGTCGATCTTCTGGAAGCGCCGCGCGAGCGCGTGGTCCTTCTCGAAGATCCCCCGGTACTCGTTGTAGGTCGTCGAGCCGATGCAGCGCAGCTCGCCGTTCGCGAGCGCGGGCTTGATCAGGTTCGAGGCGTCCATCACCCCGCCGGACGCGGCGCCCGCGCCGATCACGGTGTGGATTTCGTCGACGAACAGGATCGCGCCCGGCTGCTTCTTGATCTCGGCGAGCACCGCCTTCAGGCGCTTCTCGAAATCACCGCGGTACTTCGTGCCGGCGACCAGCGAACCCATGTCGAGCGAGTAGATCGTCGCATCCAAGAGCACGTCGGGCACCGCGTTCTCGACGATCAGCCGCGCGAGCCCCTCGGCGATCGCGGTCTTGCCGACCCCGGCCTCGCCGACGTACAGGGGGTTGTTCTTGCGCCGCCGGCACAGGATCTCGATCGTGCGCTCGACCTCGAGACGCCGGCCGATCAGCGGATCGATCTTGCCGCGGCGCGCGAGCTCGTTCAGGTTCGTCGC
>JAJXYU010000087.1 GCA_021780395.1 Pseudomonadota bacterium | reverse complement strand
CGCAGGCGTCCCCCGGGGCGACTCGCGACGGTTTGCGCGGCGAGCCGGATCCGATCTCATGGCTTTGACGCCTTACCAGCAACTCGAGCAGGAGTTTCGACGGCTGCACGCGTTTCGCGGCGCGCTGTCGCTGCTGCGCTGGGACGCGGCGGTGATGATGCCGCGCGGCAGCGCCGAGGTGCGCGGCGATCAGCTCGCGGCGCTCGAGACGGAGCACCACGCGCTGTTGACGACGCCGAAGGTTGCGCGCCTGCTCGAGCGGGCCGAGGCGGGCGCGTCGCAACTCGACGACTGGGCGCGCGCGAATCTGCGCGAGATGCGCCGCCAGCGCGACCATGCGATCGCGACCCCGCCGTCGCTGATCGCCCGTCTCGCGAAGGCCACCGCGCGGGCCGAGGTCTACTGGGTCGAGGCGCGCAAGGCCGGCGACTTCAAGGTGTTCGCGCCGCATCTGGCCGAGGTCGTGCACCTCGTCCGGGACAAGGCCGCGCTCGTCGGCCAGGCGCGCGGCCTCGCGCCGTACGACGCGCTGGTCGATGCGTTCACGCCGGGGATCACGACCGCCGACATCGACACGATCTTCAAGGCGCTGTCGCGTAAGCTCCCGGGCTTGATCCATGAGGCGATCGAATTGCAGTCGACCCGGCCGCCGCTGCCGATCGAGGGCAAGTTCACCGTCGGACGGCAGCGCCAGCTGATCGCCGAGGTGCTGAAGGCGATGGGCTTTCCATTCGATCGCGGCCGGCTCGACGAGAGCGAGCATCCGTTCACCGAGGGCGTGCCGGGCGACATCCGGATCACCACCCGGATCGACGTCGGCGATCCCTTCACCGGGCTGCTCGGCGCGGTCCATGAGACCGGCCACGCGATGTACGACCTCGGCCTGCCGCAGCCCTGGCTCGACCAGCCGGTCGGCCAGGACCGCGGGCTCGCGCTCGAGGAGAGCCAGTCGCTGCTGTTCGAGATGAACCTGTGCCGCGACCGGGCGTTCGTGCGCTACCTGCGGCCCTTGCTCGAGAAGCACCTGCAGGTGACGGGCCCGGAGTGGCAGGAAGAGAATCTCTACCGGCACCTGACCCGCGTCCGGCGCGCGTCGAGCCGCATGGACGCGGACGAGCTGACCTACCCGGTGCACATCATGGTCCGCTACGACCTGGAGAAGCGGATCCTCGAGGGCGCGCTCGCGGTCGCGGACATCCCCGACGCGTGGAACGAGGCGCTCGACCAGCGGCTCGGGCTGCGGCCCGCGTCCGACCTCGCCGGCTGCCTCCAGGACATCCACTGGGCGGTCGGGCACTTCGGGTACTTCCCGTCGTACGCGCTCGGGGCGGTGATCGCCGGCCAGCTGAACGAAGCCATGCGCGCGGCGCGGCCGACGCTCGACGAGGAGATCGCCGCGGGCCGGTTCGGCGGGGTCCTCGAGTGGTTGCGCGATCACGTGCACGGCATCGGCGCCCGCCTGCCACTGAAGGATCTCATCCAGCAGGCGACCGGCAAACCCCTGTCGGCCGCGGCCTACCTGCGCTACCTGGAATCGAAGTACCTCGAGGCGGGTTGAACGCGTGACGTCGGGCAACTTCAAGCGACTGCAGGCGCGGCTGCGCGGCCTCGTCGGCAAGGCGATCGAGGACTACCGGATGATCGCCGACGGCGACCGCGTGATGGTGTGCCTGTCGGGCGGCAAGGATTCCTACACGATGCTCGACCTGCTGTTGAGCCTGCAGAGGAACGCGCCGGTCCGCTTCGAGCTGCTCGCGGTGAATCTCGACCAGAAGCAGCCGGGATTCCCGGCCGAGGTGCTGCCGCGCTACCTCGACGGTCTCGGCGTCCCGTACCACATCATCGAGCAGAACACCTACGCCGTCGTCAAGCGCGTGATCCCGGACGGCAAGACGATGTGCGGCCTGTGCTCGCGGCTGCGGCGGGGTGCGCTGTACCGGTTCGCCGCCGGGAACGGCGTCACCAAGATCGCGCTCGGACACCATCGCGACGATCTCGTCGAAACCTTGTTCCTGAACCTGTTCCACGGCGGCCGCCTGAAGGCGATGCCGCCGAAGCTGTTGAGCGAAGACCGGCGACACGTCGTGATCCGCCCGCTGTGCTACGTGCCGGAGCGCTTGATCGCGCGCTACGCCGCCGCGCGGCGGTTCCCGATCATCCCGTGCAGCCTTTGTGGCTCGCAGGCGAACTCGCAGCGCGTCGCCGTCAAGCAGCTGCTCGCCGGCTGGGAGCGGGAGCATCCCGGCCGGGTCGAATCGATCTTCTCGAGCCTGCGCCACGTCGCGGTCTCGCAGCTCGCCGACCCGGAAGCGTTCGATTTCGCCGCGATCGATGCGCGCCGCCGCGCTCCCGGCGACGATCCGCCGGGCCTCGCGGAAGATCGGGACGCGTCGCTCGAGCTGGACGCGTTGCCCGAGGAGCTTCCACTCTGAGCGCCGCGGTGTCGGCGCCGCCGCCGCCCGGTGCCTGGCTCGAGCCCGGCCGTTTGCTGGTCGGAGAGCATCCGGCCGCGACCGAGGGCGCGGCGGAGCGCATCGCCGCGCTGCTCGGCGCGGGCATCAGCTATTTCATCGATCTGACGCCGGCCGGCGAATGCCCGCTCTACGATCATCGCCTGCCGGCGACGCGCGCCGACGATGGACGCTACCTCATCTACGTCCGGCGGGCGATCGGCCGCGGCGAGGTGCCGGCGACGCCGGACGTGATGACGGAGACGCTGGATTATCTCGATCGAGCCCTCGAGGTGGGACATCGGGTGTACCTGCACGCGGGTGCGGACCCGGGCCGGGTCGTCGCGGTCGCGGCATGCTGGCTGCGTCGCCGGGGCCTCGCGAGCGATGTGGCGCTCGACCGGGCCCGCCGCGCATGGGTCGCCGCCTGCGGCGCGGCGGGCGTCGGCGGCGGAAACGGCCTCGGCGGTGGGAACGGCGAGGCGGAGAGCCCGGTCCAGCGCGGCTTCGTCGAATCCTGGCGCGAAGCGGATGCGGTGGCCGAGACCGGTGGGGAATCGCTCGATCCGGCGCTGCTCGGCCGGTTGCGTGCCCGGTATCACGGCGGCGTGATCGGGCTCGCCTGCGGCGACGCGCTCGGCGCGTCCACCCAGTATCGCCGACCCGGCTCGTTCGCGCCGCTCACCGGCTTCGTCGGTGGCGGACACTGGCAGCTGCCGCCCGGCGCGTGGACCGACGACACCGCGATGAGCCTGTGTCTCGCCGAGAGCCTGCTGTCGACCGACGCGTTCGACGAGCAGGATCAGCGTGCGCGCTACCGTCGATGGCAGCGGCAGGGGGAGTGCAGCAGCACCGGACAGTGCGTCGGCATCACTGCCGCGGTCGCGGCCTCGCTGCAGCGCTCGGCGCCGGTCGAGGGCGGACCCGAAGCGGTGCTGCGTGCCGGGATCGTCGCGCTGTACGCCGCATCGGATCCGCCGCGTGTGTTCAGCGGGTCGGCGGTGGTGGCCGCGGTGACCGACGCGTCGATCCCGGTGCGGCACGCCGCGATGGCGTACGCCGCGTTGATGCTCGCCGCGCTGTACGGTGCGCGTCGCGAGACGCTGCTCGCGACCGCCCGCGCGATCTGGATCGAGCATGCCGCCGCCCCGCCCGGGATCTTCGACGTCGTGCTCGGCGCCGACGCGCGGCCGGCGCCGAGCACGCTACAGTTTCCGGCGGGAATCGATCCGTTCGCGCCGCTCCGGCTCGCGACCACGACGCTGCTCGGCGGCGGCGGGTTTCGCGACGGAATGCTCGCGATCGTGAACCGCGGCGGCGATGCGGATCTGGCCGGCGCGCTGTACGGACAGCTCGCCGGCGCCTTGTGGGGGATCGATGCGGTGCCGGCCGCCTGGCGCGGTGCGATCCGCCGCGCGGCGGCGCTGCGCGAGCTCGCCGACCGGCTCCTCGCGGCCGCGCTCGCGCCGCGATCCTGAAGGGGGCCGGTGCGCCGCGCACGCACGCCGCCTATAATTTTCCCGGTGCCGCATCCCCCGCCCCGCCGTTCCGCCGATCGCGCCGCGTCCCTGCGGACGCGCGCGTGGGAGCGGCTCGACGACGAGCAGCTCCTCAGCCTGCGGTTCTGCGACCTCCGCCTGTCGATCACCGGCACCATGCTCGAGGAGTCGATCGAGACGTTGCATGCCGAGCTCGCGCGGCGCCACATCCGCTTCCGGCCGCACTGCTGGCTCTCCGAGGAGTGGTTCTCGCCGGATGGCGTGCCGGGCATCGCGATCCCGTTCTACCTGGCGCATCCGCGGCTCGCGCGGCTGGAGCGGCGTTTCACCGGCGAGGTCGAGGGCGGCAACCGGCAGTGGCTGATGCGCATCCTGCGCCACGAGGCCGGGCACGCGATCGACAGCGCGTACCGGCTGCGACGGCGGCGACGCTGGCGGGAGGTGTTCGGACCGGCCTCGCTGCCGTATCCGCACAGCTACCGGCCGCGGCCCGGGAGCCGCCGCTACGTGCAGCATCTCGGCGAATGGTATGCGCAGGCGCACCCGACCGAGGATTTCGCCGAGACGTTCGCGGTCTGGCTGCAGCCCCGGTCCGGCTGGCGGACCGACTACGCGGGATGGCCGGCGTTGCGCAAGCTCGAGTTCATCGACGCGCTGATCGCCGAGATCGGCCGGACGGCGCCGGCGGTGGTCGATCGGCGGCGCGTCGAGGACCTCGCCGAGAACACGCGCACGCTGCGCGCGCACTATGCGCACAAGCACGCGCGCCTGCGGGTCCCGCGGCGCTCGGCCGCGGACGAGCTGCTCCTCGAGGTCTTCACGGCGGCGCCGGCGCGGCGGACCGCGCCGCAGGCGGCCCATGCGATCCGGGTCCTCGCGAACCCCCTGCGCCGCCAGCTCGTGCGCTCCGGCGCGTTCAGCGACTATCTGGTGGGCCAGTTCCTGCGCCTGATGATCGCGCGCTGCGAGACGCTCGACCTGCGCGTGCGCGGCGGGAGTCGCGAACTGCGCCCGAAACTGCGCTGGGTGATCGCCCGGCTCGCGGAGTCGTACGAGGAGCGGCAGCTGCCGCGGGTCGCGCTGTGAAGCGGTTGCGCGTGCTGGTGCTCGTGCATTCCACGCTCGTTCCGCCGAGCTCGCTGGAGGGATCGACGCCGGCCGAGATCGACGAGTGGCGCACCGAGTTCGACGTGATCTCCGAGCTGCGCGCCGCGGGGCACGACGTGCGGCCGCTCGGCATCAGCGACAGCCTGTCGGAGCTGCGCGCGGCGATCCTCGAGTGGCAGCCGGACGTCGCGTTCAACCTGCTCGAGGAGTTCAACGGCATCGTGACCTACGACCAGCACGTCGTCGCGTTCCTCGAGCTGATGCGCCAGCCGTACACCGGCTGCAATCCGCGTGGAATGCTGCTGTCGCGCGACAAGGTGCTGTCGAAGCAGCTGCTGACCTACCATCGCATACCGACGCCGCAGTTCATGGTGTTTCCGCGCGGCCGCCGGCCCCGCGTACCGCGGCGGCTGCGTTTCCCGCTGTTCGTGAAGTCCTCGACCGAGGACGCCTCGCTCGGCATCGCCCACGCCTCGGTGGTCGAGGATGCGCGGCAGCTCGCCGAGCGGATCGATTTCATCCATGCGCAGACCCACTCCGACGCGCTGGTCGAGGAGTACATCGAGGGACGCGAGCTCTACGTCGGGGTGCTCGGCAACGATCGGCTCACGGTGCTGCCGATCTGGGAGATGACCTTCGGCACGCTGCCGGGGAACCTGCCGGCGATCGCGACCCGCAAGGTGAAATGGGACCGCCGCTACCAGCAGAAGTACGGGATCAGCACCGCGGCGGCGAGGGATCTGCCGGAGGCGACGGTGCAGCGGCTCGAGCGGATGACGAAGCGGATATTCCGTGCGCTGCATCTGAGCGGCTACGCCCGGATGGATTTCCGGCTGCGCGCGGATGGCGCGCTGTTCGTGCTCGAGGCGAACGCGAATCCGAATCTGTCGGCGAGCGAGGATTTCGCGCAGTCGGCGCTGAGCGCCGGCACCGCCTACGCGGAACTGCTGCGCCGGATCGTCACCCTCGGCGCGAATTATCCGGCCGCCTGGCGGGCCGAGCAGGCCTGAGCGGGACGGTGGGACGGCGACCCGGTGACGCTACCCTCGGTGCTCAGTTTCGATCTCGACGACACGCTGTGGCCGATCGGTCCGGTGATCGAGGCGGCCGAGTCCGAGCTGTGGGCCTGGCTGTGCGAGCGCCATCCGCGCGCCGCGGCC
>JAJXYU010000152.1 GCA_021780395.1 Pseudomonadota bacterium | reverse complement strand
CTCGCGGCGGGCGGCACGGGCGGCGGCGACGCCGCGACCGGCGTCGAGGCCGGCACGGGCACGCTCGCCGCGGCGAACAGGTCCGCGGTCCGGGAGTCGCGCGCGCGTACGCCCATCGTCACGGCTCGAGGGCGATCGACGCCGGCTGACCGCCGCGCACTTTCAGCAGCTCGATCTGCAGCAGTCCCGCCGCGTCACGGCTGAGCGCGAGCCGCAGCGTCGCGGGCGAGGACTCGAAGCGGTGCCGGTCGGGACGAAACAGCACCCCGAGCGCGCCGCCCTCCTCGGCGGCGAGCTTCAAGCGACGCAGCCAGCGCAGGTCGCTGCCCTGCAGCCACAGGAACACCGCCGCGCAAGCGCCCGATTGCAGCGCCTGCTCGGCGGCCCAGAGCGCCTCGGTCGCCGATTCCGGACGCACGACCAGGAAACGCCGCAGATCGAGGCCTTGCTGGGCGAGCGCGGGCGCATAGGGCTCGTACGGCGGCGCGATCCAGATCAACCAGCGCCCGGCGCCGGCGTCGCGCTGCGCGCCGTCAACGAGCAACGCGGGCAGGAACAACTGCACCTCGCCGAGACCGTAGTCCGAGAGCAGCACCTCGACGAGCGCCGCGGTCGGCCAACCCCCGTCCGGCAGCCGCGCATCGAGCACCGCCCGGCCGGTCGGCCAGACCGGCCGGGACGCCGCCGCCGTCGCGTCCTTCAGCCTCCAGACGCGCGCATCAGCGAGCAGCTCGGCGAGCGAGTCCGCGTCACGCGGCATCCAGGGTCTTACCGCGGCGCAGGACGCCGACGACGACACCCTCGATGATCATCGGCTGGTGCTGCAGATCGACGCGGATCGGCTCGAACTCGGCGTTCTCCGGCAGCAGCCACACGATCCGACCTTCCTGCCGATAGCGCTTGACCGTGACCTCGTTCTCCAGCCGCGCGACCACGATCTGCCGATTGCGGACCTCGGGCGTGCGGTGCACCGCGACCAGGTCGCCGTCGAGGATGCCCGCGTCCTTCATGCTCATCCCGCGGACCTTCAGCAGGTAGTGCGCTTGCGGCTGGAAGAGCTGCGGGTCGATCTGATAACGCGCCTCGACGTGTTCCTCGGCGAGGATCGGCCGGCCGGCGGCGACGCGGCCGATCAGCGGCAAGCCGATCTGCTCGCGCAGCACGTCCTTCAGCTGGATGCCCCGCGAGGCGCCCGGGATCAGGTCGATCACGCCCTTGCGCTGGAGCGCGCGCAGGTGTTCCTCCGCGGCGTTCGGCGACTTGAAGCCGAGCGCTCGGGCGATCTCGGCGCGCGTCGGCGGCATGCCGCTTGTCGCGATGCTCTCCTGGATGAGTCGCAGGATCTGGGTTTGCCGGGGCGTGAGGTCGGTCATGGGGCACCTGGGTATTTACACAGTATTGTAATTATATACAGCAATGCCCGTCTGGCAAGTCGCATCGCGCCGCGGTAACGTCGCCGTCCATCCACCGGGCGCGAGGAGACTCCATGGGCAACGGCGACGACGATCGATCGAACGACCAGGCGCTCGGCATGGGTTGCCCGATCACCCGGCGCGACTTCCTGAACGGCGTCGCGCTCGGCGCGACCACCCTCGCCTCCGGACCGCTTCTCGCCGCCGCGCCCGGCGATCCGCCGGGCACCCTTGCGATGCCTTCCCAGGACATGCCGGGCTACTACCCGCCGGCGCTCACCGGGCTGCGCGGCGACCATCCGGGCTCGTTCGAGATCGCGCATGCGCTGCGTGACGGCCGCCACTGGACCCAGGCGACCGACACCGGCGAGCACTACGACCTGATCGTCGTCGGCGGCGGGATCAGCGGCCTCGCCGCCGCGCACTTCTACCGCGCGAGCGTCGGCCCGAACAGCCGGATCCTGATCATCGAGAACCACGACGACTTCGGCGGCCACGCGAAACGCAACGAGTTCCACTTCGGCGACCGGATGGAGCTGATGAACGGCGGCACCGAGGACATCGACAGTCCGCGCCCGTACAGCCGGGTCGCGTACGGGCTGCTCGAGACCCTCGGGATCGACGTCCCGACGCTGCAGAAGTCGACGCAGCACCGCGAGTTCTACGCGCACCGCGGTCTCGAACGGGCCGCGTTCTTCGACCGCGAGACCTTCGGTGCCGACCGACTCTGCGTCGGCATCGGTTCGCGCCCCTGGGCCGAGGCCCTCGCGGCGGCGCCGCTGTCGGCGCGGGCGAAGGCGCAGATCGCCGAGATCGAGGCCGGCCACGTCGACTACATGCCGGGCCTGTCCTCCGACGAGAAGAAGCAGCTGCTCTCGCGGATCAGCTACCAGGCGTTCCTGCGCGACTACGTGCACGCCGAGCCCGAGGTGCTGCATTACTACCACGCGAGCACCAAGGGCGAATGGGGCGTCGGCACCGACGCGGTCTCCGCGCTCGACTGCTGGGGGTTCCATCTCCCGGGCTTCCAGGGGATGAACCTCGCGAAGGGCTCGATCGAGCGGATGGGGCCGACGCCGGCGGGTTACGAGGACACCGGCGGATCGCCGTTCCTGCACTTCCCGGACGGCAACGCGACGATCGCGCGCTCGCTGGTGCGGAACCTCATCCCCGAGGCGCTGCCCGGCGCCGGCGTGGAGAACCTGATCACCGCGCGGGTCGACTACTCGAAGCTCGACCGCGCCGACTCGCCGGTGCGGATCCGCCTGAACACCACCGTGATCCACGTGCGCAACCTCGGCGAGCCGCAGACCGCGCGCGAGGTCGAGGTCACCTACGTGCGCCACGGCCGGGCGTTCAAGGCGCGCGCGCGCGCCGCGGTGATGGCCTGCTACAACATGATGATCCCCTACCTCGTGCCGGACCTGCCCGCCGTGCAGCGCGAGGCGCTGCACCGGCTGGTGAAGACGCCGCTGGTCTACGCGTCGGTCGCGCTGCGTAACTGGCGCGCGTTCGAGGCGCTGAAGACCTATTACGTCTACACGCCCGGCTGCTACTTCTCGTACTTCTATCTGAACCCACGGGTCGACCTCGGCGCCTACCGGGCGCCGACCACGCCCGACGAACCGATCCTGGTGCACCTCACCCGCACGCCGTGCAAGCCCGGACTGTCCGAGTTCGACCAGAACCGCGTCGGCCGCGCGGACCTGCTGGTGACCCCGTTCGCGACCTTCGAGCGGCACATCCGCGACATCATGGGGCGCGCGCTCGCCGGCGGCGGTTTCGACCCGGCGCGCGATATCACCGCGATCACGGTGAATCGCCACGCGCATGGTTACGCACCGGAGTACAATCCCCTGTTCGATCCGAACCTGCCGATCGAACAGCGGCCTTATGTGGTCGGCCGGGCGCAGTTCGGGCGGATCACGATCGCGAACTCCGATTCCGGTGGCGAGGCCTACACGGACTGCGCGATCGACCAGGGGCACCGCGCGGTGATGGAACTTTTGGAGAGCTGAAGCGGTCCGTAGGGACGCGCCGATCGTGACACGGATTTAATTCGGCGCGGGCGAAAACACGCATGAAAACGTCGCCTTATCACGACACTCGGTATATTTACGGTTGCATTTGCCATTGAAAATTCGTTTTAATTGCAATGATTCGGCGCACGCGTGCCCGTCCACCTGACGGGCATGCATGCAACGATACGCCTTCGTTCACAAAGACTGATGCCACAACCCTAGGGGAAGATGCTATGAAATTCGCAACGGTAGTTAAGGTTTCGGCCGCCGCGGCCTGCTTGCTCGCGTTCACCGGCTGCACCGACCTGAAGCCGATCCAGTCGCAGATCGACGACCTGAAGTCGCAGGTCTCGAAGCTGCAGGGCGACACCGCGAAGGCGTCGAGCGACGCGGCGGCGGCGAACTCGGCTGCGTCCAGCGCGGCGTCCGCGGCGAACGCGGCGCAGAGCACCGCGAACCAGGCGCTCTCGACCGCTCAGGCGAACCAGACTTCGATCGAGCAGATCAACGAGAAGCTCAATCGGATGTTCAAGAAGTCGGTCTCGAAGTAAGACTTCCGTCCGCTTCGATCACGGGATCGAAGGAAGACGCCGCGGCTCGCGCCGCGGCGTTTTTTTTGGTGCCTCAATAACGCAGCAGCGCCGAGCCCCAGGTAAAGCCGCCGCCGAACGCCTCGAGGAGCAGCAACTGCCCGCGCTGCACCCGCCCGTCGCGCACCCCGGTGTCGAGCGCGAGCGGCACCGACGCGGCCGAGGTGTTGCCGTGATCGCCGATCGTGACGATAACCTTCTCCATCGGCATCTCGAGCCGCTTCGCGATCGCCTCGATGATCCGGATGTTCGCCTGGTGCGGGATCAGCCAGTCGAGGTCGGACCTCGTCACGCCGTTCGCCGCGAGGGTCTGCGTGACCAGCTGCCCGAGCGTGTTCACCGCGACCTTGTAGACCTCGTTGCCCTTCATCCGCACCCCGGCCTTGCCGGCGCGCATCAAGTCGAAGCCGAGGGACACGCCGTCCGGGTACAAAAGCAGGTCCTTGTACTTGCCGTCGGCATGCAGGTGGGTGCTCATGATCCCGGGCTCTTTCGCGGGCTGCAGCACCACCGCGCCGGCGCCGTCCGCGAACAGCACGCAGGTCGACCGGTCGGTCCAGTCGACGATCCGGGTGAGCGTGTCGGCGCCGATCACCAGCGCGCACTTCGCATCGCCGAGCCGCACGAACTTGTCGGCGACGCCGAGTGCGTACAGGAAGCCCGCGCAGGCCGCCTCGAGGCTGAACGCGGCGCAGCCGTGGATCCCGAGGCGCTGTTGCAGCAGCGTGCCGACGTTCGGGAACACGAGGTCCGGGGTGGTCGTGCCGACGCAGATCAGGTCGACGTCCGCGGGCTCGACGCCCGCGGCCTCGAGCGCCCTGCGCGCCGCGTGCTCCGCGAGGTCGGTCGTCGTCTCGCCGGGCACCACGACGTGCCGGCGCGAGATCCCGGTGCGGGTGCGGATCCACTCGTCGTTGGTGTCGACGAGCTTCTCGAGGTCGGCGTTGGTGAGGATCTTCTCCGGCAGGTAGCTGCCGGTGCCGGCGATAGTTGAGAACATACTCGTGAATCCCTCAAGTCACCGTTGGTGCGCCGAGCTTCGCAGCGATCCGCGCCGGGAGGTCGTCGCGCGCTTCGGCGACGGCCACTTCGATCGCGCGCTGGAACGAGAACGCGTCGGCGCTGCCGTGACTCTTGATCACGACGCCGTTGAGCCCCACCATGCTCGCGCCATTATAGCGTCTCGGGTCGAGCCGCGAGCGCAGCGCCCCGAGCGCGGGAGCGGCGGCGAGCGCGCCGAGCTTGCGCATCGCGCCGCGCGTGAACTCCTCGCGCATCGCCTGCGCGATGTAGCGGGCGGTGCCCTCCATCGTCTTCAGCGCGACGTTGCCGGTGAACCCGTCGGTGACGACGACGTCGACGTCGTCGCCGAACACGTCGTGGCCCTCGACGAATCCGACGTAGTTGAGGCCCGAGGCGGACAGCAGCTCGTGCGCCTTCTGCACCGTCTCGTCGCCCTTGATGTCCTCCTCGCCGATGTTCAGCAGGCCGACGCGCGGGCCGGCCGCCGCCGAGCGGTCCTCGGCGAGTGCGCTGCCCATCACCGCGAACTGGCGCAGCTGCGCCGGGGTCGCGGTCGCGTTCGCGCCGAGGTCGAGCATGAAGGTGTGGCCGCTGCGCGAGGGAATCCACGAGGCGATAGCCGGACGCTCGACGCCCGGGATCATCTTCAGCACGAAGTGGGCGGTGGCCATCAGCGCGCCGGTGTTGCCGGCGCTCACGCAGGCGTGCGCGGTCCCGGCCCTCACGAGATCGACCGCGCGGCGCATCGAGGAGTCCTTCTTGTGCCGCAGCGCCTCGCGCGGATGATCGGTCATCGCGACGACATCGCCCGCGGCGAGCCAGGCGGCGTTCGGCGGCGCGCGCTCGCGCCAGTCGGCGGGGCGATCGGCCTCACGGCCGACGAGGCTGAACTCGACGTCAGGGTGGTCGCGGGCGACGACGAGCGCGGCGGGGACACAGGTCCCGGGACCGCGATCGCCGCTCATCACGTCGACGGCAATGTGCAGCGGCGAACGCACGGCGCGGCAACGCGCTCAGGGTGGCGTGGCGGCGGCGGATCGGCCACCCCCACGCGCGGCCCGGCGCTACTCTTCGTCGGCGGCCGCGGCGGCGTCGGCCTTGGTCTCGAGCACCTTGCGACCGCGGTAGTAGCCGTCGCGGCTCACCCGGTGGCGCAGGTGCGACTCGCCGCTCTTCGCGTCGACCGAGATCGTCGGCCGGCCGA
>JAJXYU010000111.1 GCA_021780395.1 Pseudomonadota bacterium | reverse complement strand
AAGATCGCCGCTGCGCCGCACGCGACGTCCGTGGCGGCGGCCGCGCATGCGGACGGGAAGACGCCGACCGCGGATCCGTCCGCGGCGATCGCGGATCCCTCGCAGCTCGCCGCGTCGGCGCTCGCGCCGGCGCCGCCACCGGCGACCGGCCTGACCGATCACGCGGCCCTTCCGGCGCACGGGCCGATCGATCTCGGGTCGCACGAATTGCCGGCGGCGCTCGCCGGTCGGGTCACCTGGCTCGCGGACCAGAGCCTGAACGGGGCGAGTCTGCAGGTCAATCCGCCCCATCTGGGTCCCGTCGAACTGCGGATCTCGGTCGAGCGCGGGCACGCCGCGGTGTGGCTCGGTGCGCACAACGCGGTCGCGTTCGATGCCTTGCAGTCGGGTGCGCCACGGCTGCGCGAGCTGCTCGGCGCCCACGGGTTCACGCAGGTGAGCGTCGACGTGTCACGGCAGTCGTACGGCGACCCGGGCGCCGCGCGACAGCCGTTCGTGCCCCCGGCGGTCGAGCGCGCGACGGCGACGACCGCGGTTGCGGTCTCCTCCGCACCGCTTCGCGCGGCCCAGGGCATGCTCGACGCCTACGCGTGAATCAGCCGAGCCCGCCGCCGACCGCGATCACCTGGCCCGTCACGTAGGCGGCTTCGTCGGACGCCAGGTAGCCGACCAGGCTTGCGACCTCGTCCGCGCGTCCCGCACGCTTCATCGGTACCAGCGCCGCGATACGGCCCTCGTCGAACGCCGTGGCGCTCATCGGCGTCGCGATCACGCCCGGCGCGACCGCGTTCACCGTGATCCCGCGGCTCGCGACCTCGAGGCAGAGCGCCTTGGTCGCCGCGTGCAACGCGCCCTTCGCGGCCGCGTAGTTCACCTGGCCTCGATTGCCGAGGAGCCCCGCAATCGAGGTCACGTTCACGATGCGCCCCCAGCGGCTGCGGATCATCGGCAACAGCACCGGCTGGGTCACGTGATGGAAGCCGTTCAGGGATACGTCGATCACCCGGTGCCACTGCTCGGCGCTCATTCCGGCGAACGGCGCGTCGTCGTGGACCCCGGCGTTGTTGACCAGGATCTGCACGGGATGCTCCTCGACGAGCGGCTCGAGCGCTGCGCGGCTCGCGGCCGCGTCGGTCACGTCGAACGCGATCGCGTGAGCCTGGCCGCCATCGGCCCGGATCGCGGCGACCACCGACTCCGCGGCGGCAAGATGGCGGTGGGCGTGTACCCACACCTCCCGGCCGGCAGCCGCGAGGCGCCGGCAGATCGCCGCGCCGATCGCGCCGCTCCCGCCGGTGACGAGCGCGCGCCGTGCGATGTCGTTCATCCGCTTGCTTCCCCCGTGGGTGCCGTCACGATCGCCAGCCGACCCTCGACCCAGGCCAGCGATGCGCGATCACCGCCGACCTCGAACGCGTATTGGCGGACGTTCGCGTCGCTCGCGAGCAACCTCACGGCGCAGAGCAAGCCGTGCGGCGCGTCGTCGAGCCGCGCGATCCGCAGGCGCAGACCGCGGACGCTCGCGAGCCGTCCCGGTGGGACTCGCGACGGCGCACCGTCGTTCGCCTCGCGCAGCAGCGCACCGTGCAGGGCCGCCGCTTGCGCCGCGTATTCGACCGCGCACGCGGCACCGAGCCGCTCGCCGGCCCGCAGCGGGTTCTCGCCGTGCCGATGGCTGTGGCTGCGGCACCGGAGGCGCTGCGCGTCCCAGTCGAGGACTTCATCGAGCAGGCACATCGCGCCCGTGTGGGGCACGCGGCGGGCGATGGCGTCGCGACCTAGTCGCACGGACTCACCTGCACGCGCAAACCGTCCGAATCCAGGTATTCGACCGTCGTCACCCGCGGCATCCCGAGGGCGAGTGCCGCGAGCAGCGGGAGGCTGCGCGCGGCCGGCGCGCCCCGCCGCAGCGCTTCCAGCGGCGCATCGTCGAGGATCTGGGCCTCCCCCGCCGCGATGCTCGCGTCGATCCGCGCGATGCTCCGGGCGGTCGGGCGCGGCGCGAGCACCAGCGCGACGCCGAATTCGGCCGCGATCGGTCGCGTCGCGTGCAGCGGCTGCGGGTATGGCGCGTCGTACCCGACGAGCAGCACCGGTTCGCGCTCGATCGCGACGCCGACGAGCGCCTCGAGCAGGCCGGCGGCGAAACTCGCATCGTACGCGCACAGTGTCTGCGACGGCCGCATCGCCCCGACGGCGATGCTCCAGTAGCCGGCGACGAGATTGTGCACGGAATTCGTGAATCGGGTCGGCGACAGCTCGCGCGGCGGCTCGGCGAGCGCCGTGCAGATCTCGTGGCAGTTCGCGCCGTCGCCGCCGGAACTCGCAAACACGCTCGGCAGCTGTGCCGGGTCGATCCCGGCGCCGCGAATCGCGTCGAGCGCGACCGCGAGCGCGAGCCGAACGACGCGGCCGGTGCGTCGCCGCTCCGCGACCGGGAGGATCGACGGCGCCGGCACCTCGCTCGCGGTCGGCCGATACGCGCCGGGGTCGCGGAAGATCCGCGCGGCTTCCCGCCAGTCGGGCAAGCCGGGTCCGAGCACCCCGACGCCCTCGACGTACGCGCCGAGACTCATCCGGCCGTCCCGAGCACGAGACAGCAGTTCGCGCCGCCGAATCCGAACGAGTTGCTGAGGACTCGACGCAGCGGTGCCGGTCGGTTGCCGGTGAGGTAATTCACGCCGAGCGCGGCGTCGACCTGCGCGGTGCCGAGGCCCGCGGGCAGCAGTCCCGCGCCCAGACACAGCGAGCTCAGCACCGCTTCCAGCGCGCCGGCCGCGCCGAGCGTGTGCCCGGTCGCGCCCTTGGTCGAACTGCACGGGACCGAGGCGCCGCAGGTCGCGAGCACCGCGCGGCTCTCCGCCCGGTCATTGCTCGGGGTGCCGGTTCCGTGGAGGTTCAGGTAGTCGATCGCCTGGGCGTCGAGCCGGGCGTCGCCGAGCGCCCGTTCGATCGCGATCCGTGCCCCGAGCCCCTCCGGGTGCGGTGTCGACATGTGGTGGGCATCGCTCGACTCGCCGGTGCCGAGCAGCAGCACCGCATCCGGATCCAGGCTCGACGGCGCCCGTTCGAGCAATGCGAACGCGGCGGCTTCGCCGATCGACAAGCCGTCCCGCGCGGCATCGAACGGGCGGCAGGGGCCGGGTGCGAGCAACTGCAGCGAGTGAAAGCCGTACAGGGTCGTCAGGCACAGCGAATCCACGCCGCCAACGAGGGCCGCGTCGATCACGTCCGCGGCGATCATGCGCCGCGCGACCGCGAACACCTTCGCGCTCGACGCGCAGGCCGCGCAGACGGTCGCCGCGGGTCCCGCGAGGCCGCAGCGGCCGCGCAGGTAATCGACGGTCGAGAATGCGTTGTGCGTGCCGCGATAGTCGAAGTCCGGCGGCAGCGCCCCATCGGCCGGCTCGCGGCGGCGATAGGCCCGTTCCGTCTCGAGGATCCCGGAAGTGCTCGTTCCGAGGAATACGCCGATGCGCTGCCGGCCATGCCGTCCGGCGGCTGCGCGCACCCGCTCGAGGAGTCCGTCCTGACCCAGCGCGAGCTCCGCGAGTCGATTGTTGCGGCAATCGTAGCGGTGCCATTCGGGCGGCAACGGCTGTGCCCCGGCGGCGTCGACCGCGCCGACCCACGTCGGCACGTCGGCGCCGTCGAAGTCGCAGGGCCGCAGGCCGCCGCGCTGCGTCCGCAACGACGCGAGCGTCGCCGCATTGCCGACGCCGATGCCGCTGGTCGCGGTGAACGCCGCGAGCACGAGCGGGGCGCAGGGGGTCGGATCCATCGCTCGATTCTATCCCGGATCGCCGAGCACTCGACCGCGCTCCTGCTCGAGCGCCGCGCGCAGCGTGACCGGGATCAGCGCGCGTCGGCGCAAGGCCTCGAGCAGGCGGGGCAGCACGAGCGCACCGATCGGTGCACCGTTCGCCGCGCGCGCCGCGTGTCCGTCGTGCAGCAACAGGATCTCGCCACCGCGCAGGCCGCGCGTCAGACGTTCGAGCACGCGATCGGGATCCCGGCTCACGGTGTCGAAGCCGCGGCGCGACCAGCTCGCGAGTCGCAGATCGTGCCGCGCGAGCACGGGCTCGAGCAGTGGATTGCGCAAGCCGGCCGGCGCCCGGAAGAACGCCGGCGCGGTGCCGCCGACCGCGGCGATCCGCGTCTGCGCCTGCGCCACGTCACGGCGCAACGCGGCCGGTCCGAGCAGCGAAAACGTGTGCCGGTGGGTGTCGCTGTGGTTTTCGATCGCATGGCCGGCGCGCACGATCCGCCGGACGAGGTCCGGATGACGTGCGACGCGCTCGCCGATGCAGAAGAACGTCGCGACGACGCCGAAGCGCGCGAGCGCATCGAGCATCGGGGGGGTCGCGTCGGGGTCGGGTCCGTCGTCGATCGTGATCGCGACCTCGCCGCGCGCGGCGGCGGTGGCCGGCAGGCGGGTCCAGTTCGGTCCGAGCAGGCGGCTCCGCGGCCAGAGGCCGGCCCCGGCGAGCACCGCGTGATCGGCGGCGATCGCGCCGAGCGCCAGCGGCCACGCGGCCGGCCGCGCGATCAGCCCCGCGGCGGCGGCGAGGTGCAGTCCCATCGATGCGCGGATCGCCGGCGACGGGATCCAGCGGCGTCGGGACGGGCGCTCTTCGCTCATCGCCACAGTCCACTGTCGAGGAACGCGTCCCAGATGCGTCGCCAGGTCGTCCAGTCGTGGCCGCCATCGACGACCTGCACCCGCCCGCGCGGCAGACGCGGTGCGAGCAACGCGTGGGCTCGCGCGAAGCGGTCGGCGGCGCCGGCGCCGAGGTACAGCGACAGCTCGTCCGCCCGCTCCTTCAGGAATCGCCAGAGCCGTCGGTCCTCGTCCTCCGATTCCGCGACACCGGGGTGCCACGCCGCGAGCCCGGGCGCGCGCGCGATCTCGTCGATCAGTGCCCGTCCACCGAGGTAGGGGGCGATCAGACACACCCCGGCGATCGCGTCGGGCCGGCGGCGTGCGCACTGCAGCGCGAGATAGCCGCCGAGCGAGACACCGACGAGCCACGCGGGTGCGTCGCCGTCGTTGCCTGCGACCGCGCGCTCCTCGAGCCGCGCGATCGCCTGCGGGTCGGCGAGGTCCTCGAACTCGTAGCGCAGGAGTTCGAAGCGAAACGGCACGCCTCGATCGCGCGCGGCGGCCTCGAAGCCCGCCTCGAGGAATCGCTCGGGCGGATCGTTGACCCCGGGCAGGAGCCGCACGGGTCTCATCGACCGATCCGTGCCGATGCGCCCGGCGCGGTCGGCGCCAGCAGCGCCGAGCACAGGAACGCGAGCAGTGCGCCCGGGGCGACCGTGAGGCCGAGATCGCGCAGCACGGGTACCGGCGCCGTCGCGAGCAGTCCGAAGCCGATCACGGTCGCCGCGTTCGCGATCGCGAGCGAACCCGTGATCGCGCCGTCATCGTCCGCCCCGTGCCGCACGAAGAACAATGCGTAGTTCGATCCGATCGCGACGATCAGCAGCATCCCGACCAGGTGCAGGATCGTCAGCCGGATCCCGGCGAGCGCGAGTGCCGCGGCGACGGCGCCGACCGCGACGGCGAGCGGTGCGAGCACGCGCAGCGTCCGCCGGACCGAGCGCAGCGTGGCGGCGAGCAGGACCGTGATCGCGAACACGCCGACCGCCGACGCACGCAGCGCATTTCGCAGGTAGACCGCGTACAAGCCATTCGCATCGGCCTCGAGGTCGATCGCCTCGGCGCGGCCGGACACGGCCTCCCGGACCCGCGGGAGGTCGATCGATCCCGGCCGGCCGTCGACGAGCGGTGCGCGCAGCGGCAGCAACGCGATCCAGCGACCGCGTCGACGGAGCAGTAGCGCGTCGAACGCGGCCGCGAGCGGCGTGCCGTCGAGGTCGCGGCGAGTCAACGGTGGCGCCGCGCGGGCGGCCGCGACGTCGGCAAGGAACGGCGCGAGCGTCGTCTCGTGCACCGGCAGGCCGACGAGCGCGCGATGCAGGCGCGCGGCGAGGGTGCGTGCGTCGGGCAGCGCACGCTGCCGCGCGCGCTGCGCCGAGAGGCTCGGCAGGATCGTCGCCGGGTCGTCGAAGCCGCCGATCACGCGATCGGCCTCGAGTCGCCGGAGCGATCGCGCGGCCCGTTCGGCTGCCTGCAGCGCCCGTTCGCGATCCGCACCCTGCGCAACCACCAGGTCGCGCACGTCGGCCGCGCCGAGATCGGCGCGCAGCGCGCCGTCGAACCGGCGCTCGGCGGCCGGCACCGGGCTCAG
>JAJXYU010000257.1 GCA_021780395.1 Pseudomonadota bacterium | reverse complement strand
CGCGCCTGCGCCGCCGCCGCGGATTCGGTGAGGATCACGACGTCGGGCCGGCACGCGAGCGCCTGCTCGACGATCTTGCGCCAGCTCGATCGGGCGACCAGCGCGCGCACCCGGTAGCGATCCGGGTGGCGCGCGATCACGTCGAGCGTGCTCACGCCGATGCTCCCGGTCGACCCGAGGATCGCGACGCCGCGCACCGCGCTCACGCGAGCAACCTCGCGCCGAACACCCCGAGCGCGAACAGCGGGGCCGCCGCGGACACGCTGTCGATGCGGTCGAGGATCCCGCCATGGCCCGGCAGCAACGCACTGCTGTCCTTGAGGCCCGCGGCCCGCTTGAACATGCTCTCGGTCAGGTCGCCGACGACCGAGTAGAGCCCGACCGCGCAGCCGAAGCCGACCGCGGCGACCACGGGCTGCCGGAACGCGACCGCCGCAGCGCCCGCGACGCCCGCGACCGCGAGCATCCCGCCGACGAGGCCTTCCCAGGTCTTGCTCGGGCTCACCCGCGGCGCGAGCTTCAGCCGGCCGAACTGCCTGCCGGCGAAGAACGCCCCGATGTCGGCGCCGAACACCAGCAACAAGAGCCACAGCACCGCGGCCGGGCCCGAGACCACACCCTGCGCCGCCGCGAGGCGGGCGAGCGCGACGAACGCCGGCACCAGCACCGCAAATCCGCACAGCAGCGCGAGGATCGGCTTCTGCCGGTCCGGCGCGAGCGAGAGCCAGAGGAACGCGAGGATCCACCACGCGCACGCGGCCGTGAGGAGCGTGCGCAGGTGCGCGGGCGAGGCGCTGTAGCGCCAGCCGAGCGCGAGCAGCACGCCGACCGCGAGCGAATATCCCGCGCGCGCCGCCGGCGCGCGCCAGCCGCCGAAACCCGCCCACTCCCAGGCCCCGCCGACGAACGCGAGGCCGAACGCCGCGCGCGTCGCCGCCGGCGGCAGCACGAACAGCACCACGAGGAGCAGGCCACCGAGGATCAGCGCGGTCACGATGCGGACCTTAAGCATCGTCGTTCGCGGCGACCTGCGCCGAGGTGCGGCCGAAGCGCCGCTCGCGGCGCGCGTAGAACTCGAACGCGGCCTCGAGCTCCGCGGTGGAGAACTCCGGCCAGAGCAGGTCGCTGAAGTACAGTTCCGTGTAGGCGAGGTTCCACAGCAGGAAATTGCTGATCCGTCGCTCCCCGCCGGTGCGGATCAGCAGTTCCGGGTCCGGCACGCCCGCGAGCGCGAGGTGCGAACCGATCACGCGGTCGTCGATCTCCTCCGGCCGGCGGGTGCCCGCGGCGACCTCGGTCGCGATCGCACGGCAGGCCTGCGCGAGGTCCCAGCGACCGCCGTAGGCAACCGCGACGATCAGGTCGAGCCCGCCATTGCCCGCGGTGAGCGCCTCGCCCGCGCGCATCCGCTCGCGCAGCTGCGCGCCGAGCCGCTCGCGCTCGCCGATGAAGCGCACCTGCACCCGGTTGCGGTGCAGGGACTCGATCTCCTGGTCGAGCGCATCGAGGAACAGCTTCATCAGCATCCCGACCTCGTCGGGCGGACGCCGCCAGTTCTCGCTGCTGAACGCGAACAAGGTCAGGTGCCTGACGCCGCGGGCGCTGCACTCCTCGACCACGCGGCGCACGACTTTCAGGCTCGCACGGTGGCCCGCGGGCCGCGGCAGTCCGCGCGCACGCGCCCAGCGGCCGTTGCCGTCCATGATGATCGCGACGTGCTGCGGCGTGTCGGACATGGCGGATCGCGCGGTCGGGAGCCCTCGCAACGCGGGCTCAGACCTGCATCAGCTCCTTTTCCTTCTCGCTCATCGCCTGATCGATCTCGGCGACGAACCGGTCGGTGAGCTTCTGCACCTCGTCCTGCGCGCGGCGCTCGTCGTCCTGCGCAATCAGCTTCTCCTTCAGCATCTCCTTGATCTCGGTGTTCACCTCGCGGCGCACGTTGCGCACCGCGACGCGGGCGTTCTCGGCCTCGGAACGCACCACCTTGGTCACGTCGCGGCGTCGCTCCTCGGTGAGCGCCGGCATCGCGATCCGGATCGTCTGGCCGGCGGTGTTCGGCGTGAGCCCGAGGTCCGCCTTGTAGATCGCCTTCTCGATCACCTGCACCATCGCCTTCTCCCACGGCGTCACGGTCAGCGTGCGCGCGTCCTCGGTCGCGACGTTCGCGACCTGGTTCAGCGGCATCTCGGAGCCGTAGTAGTCGACCTTGATGTGCTCGATCAGGCTCGTGTGAGCGCGACCGGTCCGCAATTTCTTCAACTGGTCGCGGAACGTGACGACGCATTTCTGCATCCGTTGCGTCGCGTCCTTCTTGACGTCATCCAACATCGCTCTTGCCTCCTTGAATTTGCGCGCACACGACGGTGCCGACCTCCTCGCCCTGCACGATGCGCACCAGGTCGCCGGGCTCGAACAGGTTGAAGATCCGCAGTGGCAGGTCGTTCTCCCGGCACATCACGATCGCGGTCGCGTCCATCACGTTCAGCCGGTCGTTGAGCACCTGGTCGTAGGTGAGCTGCGAGTAGCGCCGCGCGTTCGGGTTCTTCATCGGATCGGAATCGTAGACGCCGTTCACCTTGGTCGCCTTGAGCAGCACGTCCGCATCGATCTCGATCGCGCGCAGGCTCGCCGCGGTGTCGGTCGTGAAGAACGGATTCCCGGTGCCCGCGGCGAAGATCGCCACGCGCCCCTTCTCGAGGTGACGCACCGCGCGCCGCCGGATGTAGTCCTCGCAGACCTCGTTGATGCGGATCGCGGACATCACCCGCGCGTACACGCCGAGGCTCTCGAGCGCATCCTGCATCGCGAGCGCGTTGATCACGGTCGCGAGCATCCCCATGTGGTCACCGGTCACCCGGTCCATCCCCGCGCGCGCGAGTCCCGCCCCGCGGAAGATGTTGCCGCCGCCGATCACGACCGCGACCTGGACGCCCATCTGCACGAGGTCGCGGATCTCGCCGGCGATGCGCTTCAGCATCGCCGGATCGATGCCGTAGTCCTCCCGGCCGAGCAACGCCTCGCCGGAGAGCTTCACGAGGATCCTGCGGTAGCGCGCCGTGGGGGTCTCTGTAGTCATGTCAGTGCCCTACTATACCGAGAAGCGCGGCGCCGAACGCGGGCGCCGCTCCGTCGGGTCCGGCCGAAGGCCCGCCGCCCGCCCGGGGCGGCGGGCCCGGCCGCCCAGGAGAGCTACTTCGACTGGGCCGCGACCTGCGCCATGACCTCGCCGACGAAGTCGTCCTGCTTCTTCTCGATGCCGGCCCCGACCTCGAAGCGACGGAACTCGACCACGGTCGCGCCGGCCTTCTTCACCAGCGCCTCGACGGTCACTTCCGGATCCTTCACGAACGGCTGGCCGAGCAGCGTGATCTCGGCGAGGTACTTGCGCAGCCGCCCCTCGACCATCTTCGCGATGATCTCCGGCGGCTTCTTCTCGCCCCGGGTCTGCTCGACCAGGATCGCGCGCTCCTTGTCGAGCACGTCGGCCGGGACGCTCGAGGCGTCGAGGTAGGCCGGGTTGATCGCCGCGACGTGCATCGCGAGATCCTTCGCGAGCTCCTCCGAGCCGCCGCGCAGGCTCACGAGCGCGCCGATCCGCGTGCCGTGCTGGTACGCGCCGAGCGCGGTCGGCGCCGTGAGGCGCGCGAAACGCCGCACGGTGAGGTTCTCGCCGATCTTCGCGACGAGCGCCCGCCGCCGCTCCTCGACGGTCGTCCCGTCGATCGGCAGCGCGAGCAGCGCCGCGAGATCCGCGGGCGCGTGCGCGAGCGCGAGCTGCGCGAGTTCGCGCGCGAACCCCTGGAACTCGTCACCGCGGGCGACGAAGTCGGTCTCCGAATTCACCTCGAGGACCAACGCCTCGAGGCCCTTGCGCGCGATCGCGACGGTGCCTTCGGCGGCGACGCGCTGGGCCTTCTTGTCGGCCTTCGCGAGGCCGGACTTGCGCATCAGTTCCGCGGCCGCGTCGAGGTCGCCGCCGGTCTCGACGAGCGCCTTCTTGCACTCCATCATCCCGGCGCCGGTGCGTTCACGCAGCTGCTTGACGGCTTCCGCTGTCACGTTCATCGATGAGCCTCCGGTGCCCGATCAGGGGTTGCGCGCCGGCGGGCGGCGGGTCGGAGTCCGGCGGCGCGGCGCGCTCGCCGGACGGCTCTCGGTGCTCGGTGCCCCGCCGGCCTCGACCTCCTCGACCTCGACCTCGTCGTCCGCGGCGGCGACCGGCGCGGTGCTCGGCACGACCGTGACCGGGACCTTGCGCCGGGGCGGGGGCTTGCGACCGCCGCGAGCGGGTCCGGCCGCACCGCGACGCGGCGCAGCGCGCTTCTTCGGGTTGCCTTCCTCGTCGAGCTCGACGAACTCGTCCTCACCGACCGGCACCTCCGGGAGCGACGCCTTGCCCTCGAGCACCGCATCGGCGATCCCGGAGGTGTACAGCGTGATCGCGCGCATCGCGTCGTCGTTGCCCGGGATCACGTAGTCGATCCCGTCGGGCGAGCAGTTCGTGTCGACGACCGCGATCACCGGGATCCCGAGCTTCTTCGCCTCGCTGACCGCGATCTCCTCGTGACCGACGTCGATCACGAACAGCGCGTTCGGGAGCGAGGTCATCTCGCGGATCCCGCCGAGGCTGCGCAGGAGCTTGTCCATCTCCCGGCGCATCATCTGCGCTTCCTTCTTGCCGCGCCGATCGAGCGCGCCGCTCTGCGCCATCTCGTCGAGCTCGTTCAGCCGCTTGATCGACTGGCGGATCGTCTTGAAATTGGTCAGCATCCCGCCGAGCCAGCGCTGGTTCACGTACGGCTGGCCGCAGCGCAGCGCCTCTTTCTGCATCGAGTCGCGCGCCGAGCGCTTGGTGCCGACGAACAGCACCTTGCCGCCGCCGGCGGCGACGTTCTTGATGAACGCGGCCGCAACGGCATACAGCGGCTGCGTCTTCTCGAGGTTGATGATGTGGATCTTGTTGCGCTCGCCGAAGATGTAGGGAGCCATCTTCGGGTTCCAGAAGCGGGTTTGGTGCCCGAAATGCACGCCCGCCTCCAGCATCTGTCGCATGGACACGCTGGTCATCGTCATTCTCCTTGTCGGGTTGAGCCTCCGCGCATCCCCGTCGGCAACCCGGCGCGGGCCATCGGTCCCCGGGCACCCTCGCGGGGCCTCGGCGACTGACGGGATCCGCCCCGGGCACCCGGCCGATGGTGTCGACGCGCGTGTGGGGTTGTTAAAAAAAGCCGCTCTTTATACCATGACGCCGGGTTCAGACCAAGCGGTGCCCGGCGAGCGATGAACGTCTCGATCAAGACCCCGGCGGAGCAGGAGAAGATGCGCGAGGCGGGCCGCCTCACCGCGCGCGTGCTCGACATGATCGAGCCGCACGTGCGGCCCGGGGTCACGACCGACGAGCTCGACCGCCTCTGCCACGACTTCATCGTCGACGAGCTCGGCTCGATCCCGGCGAACGTGAACTACCGCGGCTTCCCGAAGACGATCTGCGCGTCGGTGAACCACGTCGTGTGCCACGGGATCCCGGCGGACAAGCCCCTGAAGAACGGCGACATCGTGAACATCGACGTCGCGGTGCTCCACGACGGCTTCCACGGCGACACCAGCCGGATGTACTTCGCCGGCGAACCCTCGATCCTCGCGCGCCGCCTGACCTCGGTGTGCCACGAGGCGATGTGGCGCGGGATCCGCGCGGTGCGGCCCGGTGCCCGGCTCGGTGACATCGGCTACGCGATCCAGAGCCACGTCGAGGCGAACCGCTTCTCGGTCGTGCGCGAGTACTGCGGCCACGGGATCGGGCGCGTGTACCACGAAGACCCCCAGGTGCTGCACTACGGGCAGCCCGGCACCGGGCTCACGCTCGAGCCCGGGATGATCTTCACGATCGAACCGATGATCAATGCGGGGCGCCGCGAGGTGCGCCTGCTGCCGGACGGCTGGACCGTCGTCACCCGGGACCGGTCGCTGTCGGCGCAGTGGGAGCACACGGTGCTCGTGACCGAGTCCGGCGTCGAAGTCCTGAGCCTCGGCGCCGCGGCGCTCGCGGCCGCTGCGGCGGGCGCGACGGCGTCGGCCGCGGCGACGTGAGCGCGCCCGACCGATCCGTCGCCAGCGGCGACTGGCCGTACCTTCGAATCGCCGCCGACACCCTCGACCACGAACGATTCTCGGCGGCCGCGTTCCGCGAGGTGCTCGAACGCGGCGGCGAGCTGCTGCGCGAGCGCTTCGCGGCCGACGAGCACGTCGCCGAGCTGGTGCGC
>JAJXYU010000057.1 GCA_021780395.1 Pseudomonadota bacterium | reverse complement strand
GCGACTTCAGCGCCCGCAGCGTCGCCTGCGCGCGGCCTTCCTGGACCAGACCGAGCGCCGCGTTGAATACCAGCAGCACCGCGATCACCGTCGCCTCGACCCCCTGCCCGAGGGTGAGCTCGAGCACGATCGCCGCCTCGAGCATCCAAGGCACCGGCGCCGAGAACTTGCCGAGCGCGCGCCGCCACAGCGGATCCTCGCTTTCAGGCATCGCGTTCGGGCCGAACTGCACCAGCGCTTCGCGAGCCGCGGCGGCGGTCAATCCGTCGGCCGCGCCTGGATCGGCGGTGCTCGGATCGGCGGTGCTCGGATCGGCGGTGGTCACCATGGCGCCGCCAGTGTAACGCACACCCGCGGCCGGCTACGCAACGGCGCCCGCGGCTGGCATGCTGCGCCCATGACTCACACGGTTGGTGCCGCCGAACTCGTCTGGATCATCGCCGCGGCGGCGATCGTCGGCATCGTGGTGCGCCCGTGGCGCGTGCCGGAGGCGGTCTGGGCGTCGCTCGGCGCCGGCGCCGCGCTCGCGCTGTCGCTGATCTCGTGGCGCGCGGCCCTCGGGGCGGTTCGCGACGGCACCGACGTCTACCTGTTCCTGACCGGGATGATGTTGCTCGCCGAGCTCGCGCGCCGCGAGGGACTGTTCGCGTGGACCGCGGCGCTCGCGACGCGGTTCGCACGCGGCTCGCCGCGGCGGCTGTTCACGCTGGTGTACGCGGTCGGGATCGTCGTGACCGCGCTTCTGTCGAACGACGCGACCGCGGTCGTGCTGACCCCGGCGGTATACGCCGCGGCCAAGGACGCCGGCGCGCCGCCGCTGCCCTACCTGCTGATCTGCGCGTTCATCGCGAACGCGGCGAGTTTCGTGCTGCCGATCTCCAATCCGGCGAATCTCGTCGTGTACGGCGCCCGCTTGCCGCCGCTCGGCGCGTGGTTCGCGCAGTTCGGGGCGCCCTCCGCCGCGGCGATCGTCGCGACCTACGCGGTGCTGCGGTTCGCGTTGCGCACCGAACTCGTCGGGTCGATCGCGGTCGACCCGTCCGTGCCGCCGCTCGATGCGGCCGGCCGCGTCGCCGCGGGCGCGATCGTCGCGACCGCCGCCCTGCTCGCGCTCGCCTCCCTGCTCGGCCGACCGCTCGGTCCGCCGACGATCCTGTGCGCCGCCGCGGCTTGGGTCGCGATCCTGATCGTGCGGCGCGCGCCGCCCTGGGAGGCGCTGCGCCCGATCTCGTGGAGCGTGCTGCCGCTCGTCGCCGCGCTGTTCGTGCTGGTGCGCGCCGTGGAATTCACTGGGGCGACCGCGCCGCTCGTGCTTCACCTCGCCGGTCCGGCCGCGGACCGGCCGGCGCACGCGGCCGCGGCCGCTTCGATCGTCGCGCTCGCGACGAACGTGCTCAACAACCTGCCCGCCGGATTGATCGCCGCGAACCTGATCACCGCGGCGCACGCATCCGCGCGGACCGCCGGTGCGCTGTTGCTCGGTGTCGATCTCGGTCCGAACCTGTCGGTGACCGGGTCGCTCGCGACGATCCTGTGGCTGATCGCGCTTCGGCGCGAAGGCGTCGAGGTGAGCGGCGCACGGTTCCTGCGGCTCGGCGCGGTCGCGATGCCGATCGCGCTCGGGGCGGCGCTCGTGTGCTTCCTCGCGGGCGCCTGAGCGGCGCCGGGATCGGGCGCGCCCCGCGGCGACGCTGCCGGCACGGTCCGCCCTTGCCTTATAATAGGCCGATCGCGGATGGGGGTGCGACAGGAGAGAACGGCATGGGTTCCTGCACTCGGATCGTTCGAATCGCGGCGCCGGTCGTGCTCGCCGCGGCGCTCGCCGCCTGTGGCGGCGCCGCGACGGGCGACGCCGCCGCGAAGGTGAACGGGTCGATCCACGTCACGGCGGGAGCGCTGGTCGACTCCGCCGTGACCATCAATGGCTCGATCACCGTCGACGACGGCGCCGCGGTGACGACCGCCCGTACGGTCAACGGCGGCATTTCGATCGGCGCGCATGCGACCGCGCAATCCCTGACCACGGTGAACGGCGCGGTCACGCTCGGCGCCGGCGCGCAGGTCGCGAACGACGTCACGGTCGTGAACGGACCGATCACGCTCGCCGACGGCGCGAGCGTCGCCGGACGGGTCATGAACGTGAACGGCGCGATCCGGCTCGAGTCGGCCCGGGTATCCGGCGGAATCACCACGGTCGACGGCGACATCACCGTGACCGGCGCCTCGCGGGTCGAGGACGGCATCACCGTGAAGCGGCCGAGCGGCAGCTTCTTCCACGTGAGCGATGCGATTCCGCGGATCGTGATCGGTCCCGGCGCCGTCGTCGACGGCCCGCTCGACTTTCGCCACAAGGTCGCGCTGTACGTGAGCCCGCAGGCGAAGATCGGGCCGGTGCGGGGCGCGACCCCGATCCCGTTCACCGGACCCACCCCGCCCGGCTGAGCGGCGCATACCGGACGACGCGCCGGACGACGCGCTGCGCCGGCGTGAACGCGCGATTGACTTGGATTCATTAGACCTCTACATTTCAGCCGCCTAATCATTCTCCCTTTCCGGACCCCCCTCGCGTACCCGCCGATGTGGATCGTCAGAGTCGCCCTGCACCGGCCTTACACGTTCATCGTGCTCGCCCTGCTGATCGTGCTGCTCGGCGTGTACTCGTACCTGCGGACCCCGATCGACATCTTCCCGGACATCGACCTGCCGGTCGCGGCGGTGATCTGGCACTACAACGGGCTCTCGCCGCGCGAGATCGCGGACCGGATCGTGCTTTTCTCGGAACGGGTCGCACAAACCGTGGTCAACGACGTCCAGCACACCGAGTCCCAGTCGGTCGACGGCGTCGCGGTCGTGAAGTACTTCTTCCAGCCCGGCGCGAACCGCGACCTGTCCTACGCGCAGATCGCCGCGGTCTCGCAGGCGCAGCTGTTCAACTCGCCGCCCGACACCTCGCCGCCGTTCATCCTGTCCTACAACGCCTCCAGCGTGCCGATCCTGCAGCTCGCGTTGTCCAGCAACACGCTGTCGGAATCCCGGCTCTATGATCTCGCGAACAACGTGCTGCGCACCGACCTCGCGACGGTCGCCGGCGCGTCGATCCCCTTCCCTTACGGCGGCAAGCAGCGCGAGGTCAGCGTCGACCTGGACCCGGCCGCGCTGCGCGCGCACGGTCTCACCCCGGCGGACGTGTCGGCGGCGATCGCCGCGCAGAACCTGATCCTCCCCGCGGGCACCGAGAAGATCGGCTCGCGCGAGTACTTCGTCGGCTTGAACGCGAGCCCACGGCGCATCGACCAGCTGAACGACCTGCCGATCCGCGCGAGCAACGGCACGGTCACGACCGTGCGCGATGTCGCGCACGTGCGTGACGGCTATTCGCCGCAGACGAACATCGTCCGGCTGAACGGCCGGCGCGCCGTGCTGATGAGCGTGCTGAAGACCGGCACGGCCTCGACGATCAACATCATCGACGCGATCGACGCGAAGCTGCCGCAGATCCGCGCATCGCTCCCGCGCAGCCTGACGATCGAGCCGCTCAGCGACCAGTCGATCTTCGTTCGCGCCGCCGTGTCCGGCGTGATCCACGAGGCGGTGATCGCGGCGGCGCTGACCGGGTTGCTGATCCTGCTGTTCCTCGGCAGCTGGCGCAGCACGCTGATCATCACGATCTCGATCCCGCTGTCGATCCTCGCGTCGATCACCTGCCTCGCCGCGCTCGGCCAGACGATCAACATCATGACCCTCGGCGGACTCGCGCTCGCGGTCGGCATCCTCGTGGACGACGCGACGGTCACGATCGAGAACATCAACTGGCACCTCGAGAACGGCAAGGACGTCGAAACCGCGATCCTCGACGGCGCGCGCCAGATCGCGCTGCCGGCGCTGGTGTCGACGCTCGCGATCTGCATCGTGTTCCTGCCGATGTTCCTGCTCGCGGGGATCGCGAAATACCTGTTCATCCCGCTCGCCGAGGCGGTCGTGTTCGCGATGCTCGCCTCGTACCTGCTGTCGCGCACGCTGGTCCCGACGCTCGCGAAGTTCTGGCTGCACGCCCACGACCCTCAGGCCATCGGCGCGTCGCGCCACCCGCTCGCCCGGCTGCAGCGCTCCTTCGAGCGCTCCTTCGAGCGCCTGCGCGAACGCTATCGGGTGCTGCTCGGCGCCGCGCTCCATTCCGGTCCGCGCTTCGCGGCGCTGTTCCTCGCCGCGATCGCGGCGACCGCGCTGCTCGCGTTCCCGCTCGGCCCCTTGCCCGGCCTCGGCCAGGACTTCTTCCCGACGGTGGACGCCGGCCAGATCAAGCTGCACCTGCGCGCGCCGACCGGCACCCGGATCGAGGAAACGGCGGCGCTGTGCGACGCGGTCGAGGCAACGATCCGCAAGGTGATCCCGCCGGGCCAGATCGCGAACATCGTCGACAACATCGGCCTGCCGTACAGCGGGATCAACCTCGCGTACAGCACCTCCGCGCCGGTCGGCCCCGGCGACGCCGACGTCTTGGTGAACCTGCGCCCGCGGCACACCCCGGTCGCCCGGCTCGTGCGCAAGCTCCGACCGGTGCTCGACGCGCGCTATCCATCGACGACGTTCTCGTTCCTGCCGGCGGACATGATCAGCCAGATCCTGAACTTCGGGGTCCCCTCGCCGATCGACGTGCGGATCGTCGGCTTCAACGAGGCCGGCGATCGCGCGTTCGCGAACCGCCTGCTCACGCGGCTGCGCACCGTTCCCGGCGCGGTCGATCTGCGGATCCAGCAACCCGACGACTACCCGCAGATCGAGGTGCACGTCGACCGCACCAAGGCGCAACTGCTTGGACTCACCGAGCGCGACGTCGCCAACAACCTGCTGGTATCCCTGTCGGGGAGCTTCCAGACCTCGCCGAGCTTCTGGATCGACCCGCACACCGGCACGCAGTACCAGGTCGCGGTCCAGACCCCGCAGTTCCTGATGCATTCGCTGGGGGATCTTGCGGACACGCCGGTCGGACCGCCATCGCCGGGCG
Source organism: Pseudomonadota bacterium (assembly GCA_021780395.1). Next base: position 1,293 of record JAJXYU010000057.1, on the reverse strand, counting down.
GCGGCCCGCCGCTGCTCGCCGATGTCGCGACGTTCCGCCGCACGATGGTGCCCGCGGTCGTCACGCACTACGACGCCAAGCCCTCGCTCGACATCTTCGGCTCCGTCCAGGGCGCCGATCTCGGCTACGTCGCCGCGCGGATCCGCCGGATCATCGACGCCTCGCGCAAGAGCCTCCCGCGGGGGTCGCAGGTGACGCTGAGCGGCCAGGTCGCGACGATGCGGGCCTCCTTCGACGGCCTGTTGCTCGGATTGCTCGCCGCGGTCGCGCTGGTGTACCTGTTGCTCGTCGTGAACTTCCAGTCGGTGCTCGACCCGTTCATCATCATCACCGCGCTGCCCGCCGCGCTCGCGGGCATCGTCTGGATGCTGTTCCTGACCGACACCACGGTCACGGTGCCGGTGCTGACCGGCGCGATCATGGCGATGGGCGTCGCGACCGCGAACAGCGTGCTCGTGGTGAGCTTCGCGCGCGAACGGATGAACGCCGGCGACGACGCGTTCGAGGCGGCGATCGCCGCGGGCGTCACGCGCTTGCGGCCGGTGCTGATGACCGCGCTCGCGATGATCATCGGCATGGTGCCGATGGCGCTCGGGCTCGGTGCGGGCGGCGAGCAGAACGCGCCGCTCGGACGCGCGGTGATCGGCGGCCTCGCCTGCGCGACCATCGCGACGTTGTTCTTCGTACCGACCGTATTCACGATCGTCCATGGCCGCGCGCCCGCGGCCGGAGCCGTTCTCGCGGAGACCCTCGATGCCTGACCTCTCGCGGTATGCGCCCGATCCAGCGCTCGGCCGGCGGATTCGCCGGACCTCGTTCATCGGCTTCCTGGTCGCGCTGCTGCTCGCGGCCTGGGGGATCCACACCCGGGTCGCCGCGCACGAGGCGCTCGCAAGACTCGCCGCCACCGCGGACGTGATCGACGTGACCGTCGTCAAGCCGGTCCACGGCCACACCGGCGAGGACATCGTGCTGCCGGGCACCGTGGCGGCTTATACCCAGGCCGCGGTGTTCGCGCGCACCAGCGGGTATCTACGGGCCTGGTACGCCGACATCGGCACCCGCGTCCATCGGGGACAGCGGCTCGCGACGATCGCGGCGCCCGAGGTCGACCAACAGCTCTCGCAGGCGGTCGCCGACCTCGCGAACGCGCGCGCGAACGAGCGGATCGCGGACATCACCAACGTGCGCTGGCAGAAGCTGCTCGCGGCCAACTCGGTCTCGCAACAGGATGCGGACACCAAGGCCGCGGCGGCGGCCCAGGCGAAGGCGGCGGTCGACTCGGCCGCGGCG
>JAJXYU010000209.1 GCA_021780395.1 Pseudomonadota bacterium | reverse complement strand
GTACTGCGAGGGCGCGCCGCAGTGGCTGTTCACCGAGAACGAGTCGAACGCCCCGCGGCTGTGGGGGTGCGGGGAACCGGGCTACTTCAAGGACGCGTTCCACGAGCGGATCGTCCACGGCCGCACCGACGCGGTGAATCCGGCCGGGCACGGCAGCAAGGCCGGTGCGTGGCGCCGGGCGACGATCGGCCCGGGCGGCCTGTGGCAATGGCGGCTGCGCCTGACGCGCGAGCCCTGCGCGGCGCCGTTCGGTGATTTCGACGCGACCTTCGACGCGCGCCGCCGCGAGGCCGACGAATTCTACGAGGAACTGCAGGCCGACATCGCGTCGGCGGACGCGCGGCGCGTGCAGCGGCAGGCGTTCGCCGGGCTCGTCTGGAGCAAGCAGTTCTACCACTACGACATCCGCCGCTGGCTCGCCGGCGATCCGGCGCAACCGCCGCCGCCCCCCGAGCGGCACAACGGTCGCAATGCCGGATGGGAGACGCTCGACAACGCGGACATCGTGTCGATGCCCGACAAGTGGGAGTTCCCCTGGTACGCCTCCTGGGACCTCGCATTCCACTGCATTCCGTTCGCGCTGATCGATCCGCGCTTCGCGAAACACCAGCTCGTGCTGCTCACCCGCGAGTGGTACATGCACCCGAACGGACAACTGCCGGCCTACGAATGGGCGTTCAGCGACGTGAACCCCCCGGTGCACGCGTGGGCCGCCTGGCGGGTCTATCAGATCGACCGCAAGCACCACGGGGTCGGCGACCTCGCGTTCCTCGAGCGCGTGTTCCACAAGCTGATGCTGAATTTCACCTGGTGGGTGAATCGCAAGGACCACGCCGGCAACAACATCTTCCAGGGCGGCTTCCTCGGCCTCGACAACATCGGCGTGTTCGACCGCAATCAGCCGTTGCCCGACGGCAGCTGCCTGAATCAGGCGGACGGGACGAGCTGGATGGCGATGTACGCGCTCAACCTGATGCGCATCGCGCTCGAGCTCGCGCAGCACAACAGCGTGTACGAGGACATCGCGAGCAAATTCTTCGAGCACTTCCTGCACATCGCCGAGGCGATGAGCACGCAGTACAACGAAGGCGACGGGCTCTGGGACGAGGAGGACGGGTTCTACTACGACGTGCTCACCTCGCCGAACGGCGCTCACCGGCGGCTGCGGGTGCGCTCGATGGTGGGGCTCATCCCGCTGTTCGCGGTCGAGACGCTCGAGCCCGACCTGCTCGCGAAGCTGCCGGGCTTCCGCGGCCGTCTCGAGTGGCTGCTCGAAGCGCGACCCGACCTCGCCGCGCTGGTCTCGCGGTGGCACGAGCCGGGCCAGGGCGAGCGGCGGCTGCTGTCGCTGCTGCGCGGCCACCGGATCCAGTGCCTGCTGCGGCGGATGCTCGACGAGACCGAGTTCCTGTCGGATTTCGGCGTTCGCGCGCTCTCGAGCGCGTACCGTGATCAGCCGTACCGCTTCGACTGCGACGGGTCGTCGTTCGAGATCCGCTACGCGCCCGGCGAATCGAACACCCGCGCGTTCGGCGGGAACTCCAACTGGCGCGGGCCGATCTGGTTCCCGGTGAACTACCTGATCGTCGAGAGTCTGCAGAAATTCCATCACTATTTCGGCGACGACTTCAAGGTCGAGTGCCCGGTGGGCTCCGGTCGCGAACTGTCGCTGGAGGAGGTCGCGGCCGAGCTCACGCGACGGCTCTCGCGGATCTTCCTCGCGGATGCGACCGGCCGCCGGCCGGTGATGGGCCATCAGCCGAGCGTGCAGGCCGATCCGCATTTTCGCGATTACATCCCGTTCCACGAATACTTCCACGGTGATCTCGGCCGCGGCTGCGGCGCGTCCCATCAGACCGGCTGGACCGGGCTGGTCGCGAAGCTCCTGATGCCGCGGCGGCGCGATCCCGGTTGACCGTGTCCCGCCCCCCAACCGCGACCAGGAGAACGCGATGAGCGAGTCGAATCCCGCCGACCCGAAGCCGAGCGACGAGGAGTGGCGCCGGACCTTGCCCGCCGACACCTACCAGGTGATGCGCTGTCATGGCACCGAGCGCGCCGGGACGAGTCCGCTGAATCTCGAGCACCGCACCGGCCTGTACCGGTGCGCGGCCTGCGGGGAGGCCTTGTTCGAGTCCGCGACGAAGTTCGACAGCGGCACCGGCTGGCCGAGCTTCTACGCACCGCTCCCCGGCGCGGTCGGCGTCACGGTCGATGAACGCTTCGGGATGCGCCGCACCGAAGTGCACTGCGCACGCTGCGGCGGGCATCTCGGCCACGTGTTCCCCGACGGCCCCGAGCCGACCGGCGAGCGCTACTGCATGAACGGCGTCGCGTTGAAATTCGTGGCCAGCGGCTCGTAGACTGACGCGCCGGCGCCGCCGCGAGCGCCACGACACCGCAGGAGACGAGCCGATGAACACCCCGATGCGGCGCTGCGCGCTCGCGATGGCCCTGGGCGCGGTGGCGCTCGCCGCAACCAGCGCATCGGCCGCGGTGCGCGCAACGCCAGCGACCCCGGCAGCCGCCGCGACCTTCGCCGCGACGCGGATCGCGAACTGGCCGGTCCCGGGCGCGGCACTCACCTCGTTCGACATCGGCACCGTGAACGCGGACGGGATCTACGCGTTCTCGGACCGCTCGAATCGCAGCGTCGACCTCTACCGCGTCGCGACCGGGCAGTTCCTCGGCCACGTGACCGGCTTCGCCGGCTACGACAAGGCGCGCGGCTTCGACGCGGCCGGTCCCGACGGCGTGGTCGCGGTCGGGCGGCGCGAATTCTGGGCCGGTGACGGCGACAGCACCGTGAAGGTGATCGACGTGCGCCGGCGCACGGTCGTCGCGAGCATCCCGACCGGCGGTCACCGCCGCGTCGACGAGATGACCTACGATGCGCGCGACCATCTGGTCGTGGTCGTGAACAACGCCGACGATCCGCCGTTCGTGAGCCTGATCTCGAGCCGCACGCGCAAGATCGTCGCGCGGCTCCCGCTCCCGCGCGCGACCGACGGCGCGGAGCAGCCGGCCTGGGATCCGGCGACCGGTCTCGTCTATCTGTCGATCCCCGTGCTCGATCACGTCGCGGCGAACGGCGCGGTCGCGGTGATCGATCCGCGCGCGCATCGCGTGCTGCGGTACCTGCCGGTCAGCGCCTGCATGCCCGCGGGTCTCGCGGTCGGCCCGAACGGCCACTTGCTGCTCGGCTGCAGCGACGATGCGATCGCGAAGGGGTTCGCCGCGAAATCCGTGGTGATGAACGCCCGCACCGGCCGGATCGTCGCGACGATTCCCGAGGTCGGTGGCTCCGACGAAGTCGGGTACGACCCGCAAACCGGGCGCTACGTGCTCGCCGCGGTCGCGAATCCCGGCGGGCCGGTGCTCGGCATCATCGACGCGCGCACCGATCGCTGGCTCGGGAACCTGCCGACCGGTCCCTCCGCACACTCGGTCGCCGTCGACCCCCGGACCGGCAAGGTCCTCGTGCCGGTCGCCGCGCATCCCGGCGCGAGCGTGTGTCCGACGGGCTGCGTCGCGGTCTACGCGCTGCGCGCCGACTGAGCCTCGGGCGGCGGGACCGGCGCAACCGCGACCGGTTCGCTGTAACGGACGCGCAAGCCGCCCCCGGGCCGGTTGTCGAGGCACAACTCGCCGCCGAGGGTGCGGGCGATCCCGCGCATGATCGCGAGCCCGAGTCCGCTGCCCGCGGCGTCCGCACCGGCGCGCAAGCGCTCGAACGGCTCAAACGCCCGCTCGAGGTCCTCGGGCGCGATCCCGGGACCGCTATCCTGGATCTCGACGACGGTGCGCCGACCGCCGCCGACGCCGTCCTCGGTGTAGACCGCGAGATCGACCCGACCGCCCTCGGGCGTGTAGCGCAGCGCATTGTCGAGCGCATTGCGCAGCAAGGTGTAGAGCTGGGTCGGATCGCTCGCGATCGAGGCGCTTGCATCACGGCTCATCCCGAGGTCGACGCGCCGCGCCTCCGCGAGCGGCAACAGGTCCTCGACCACCTGACGCAGCACCGCGGACGGATCGATGACGCGGCGCTCGAGCGCCCGGCCGGATTGCGCGCGGGCGAGACTCAGCAACTGCTCGGTCACCGTGCGGGTGCGCGCGAAGCCCTGCTGAACGCTGCGCAGCCGCTCGCGGGTGGCCGGGGGCAGTTCCCCGTGCGCGAGATTGTCAATCTGCAGACTCAAGGCCGCGATCGGCGTGCGCAGCTCGTGCGCCGCGTCGGCGACGAAGCGACGCTCCCGCTCGATGAGCGCGCCGAGTCGGGCGAGCAGCCGGTTGATCGACGCGACGAACGGTCGCAGTTCCTGCGGAACCCGCTCGACCGGCAAGGGATCCAGGCGCTCGTCGCTGCGTGCGTCGATCTGCGCCGCGAGCGTGTGGATCGGCCGCAGGCCGCGTCGCACGACCCAGGCCGACAGCAGCACGAGTACCGGGATCAGCGCGAGGACCGGCGACAACGCGTACTGCGCGCTGTCGAGCGCCGCCTCGTCGGGCACCGCGGTGCGCTGCGCGACCGCGACGCGTCCCGCGCGCCCACGGCTCACGTACACGCGCCAGTCGTGCCCATCGACGCTCACCGTGTGCATGCCGTCGCGCAACGCCGGCGGCAGGTGCAAGGGCAGCATCGAACGGCCGTCCTCGAGTCTCTCGACCACGACCGCGGTCGTCGCATCCTCCGCACGCCCTGGCGGTGCGAGCACCGCCGCCGGCAGCTCGCCGCGGTCGCGCACCAGGCTCGCGACCTGGCGCAATTGCAGATCCTGCAGCTGCTTCGCGCCCTGCAGCCCGAGCAGCGAGGATATCGCGGCCGTGCCGAGCGCGACGACGATCAGGCTCGCGGTGATCCACGCCCACAGTCGAAACAGCAGCGAGTGCGTCGCGGGACGGCGCCACGCCACGCGCCGGCTCATGATCCGGCACCCTCCGCCGGGGTGCGATCCGGGGCGACCCGCCAGCCGACACCGCGCACGTTCTGGATCACGGCGGCGCCGAGCTTCTTGCGGATCGCGTGGATCAGGAACTCCACCGCATTGCTCTCGACTTCCTCGCCCCAGCCGTAGATCCGCTCCTCGAGCTCGCGCCGCGACAGAAGTGCCCCGGGGCGCAGCAGCAGCGCGTGCAGCAGCGCGAATTCTCGGTTCGACAGGCGCGCGCGCTCCTCGCCGGCGCGCGCCTCGCGGGTCGCCGGGTCGAGCTCCACGACGCCGTTGCCGAGCACCGGACGGCCCTGTCCGCCCTTGCGGCGCGCGATCGCACGCAAGCGCGCGAGCAGTTCCCCGGCGGCAAACGGCTTCACGAGGTAATCGTCGGCACCGAGATCGAGTCCGCGGATCCGCTCCTCGACGCCGTCGCGCGCGGTCAGGATCAACACCGGCAGGTCCTTGCCCGCGGCGCGCAGCGTCCGCAGCACGTCCAGCCCGTCCATGCCCGGCAATCCGAGATCGAGCAGGACCGCCTCGTACGTCACGGCGACGGCGCTCGCGAGCGCCGTCGGCCCATCGCGGACCCAATCGACCGCGTGCGCGGCGTCGCGCAGCGCCTGCAGCGTCGCCGCGCCGAGCATCGGGTCGTCTTCGACCAGCAGGATCCGCATCCCGGGTACCATACCCGGATCTTGGCGGTCGGCAAGGGCCGTGCCGATCGGGGTCCGACCCTCAGTCTCGCCTAAGTCGACCCTGCGATAATCGCGTTTCCGCGAGGCACGAAGCCGATGACCCAGCGTACCGACACCGCCCCTCCGAGTCCGCCGCGAACGCGGCCGCTCGCGCGTCTCGCCGCCGGCGCGCTCGCGCTCGCGCTCGCCGGCTGCGCGATCTATCGACCCTCGCCGCTACCGCGCGGGCCCGAACTCGCGCCGTCGCTCCCCGCGAAAGCGCCCCGGCCGCTCGACCTGGATCAGATCGCGACGCTCGCGGTGCTCAACAACCCCGACCTGAACACCGTGCGCGCACGGCTCGGCGTCGCTCAGGCACAGGCGTTCGCCGCCGGGATCCTGCCGAACCCGCAGTTCAACTTCAGCAGCGACCGCCCGATCGACCGCGTGAACGCCCCGGCCGACCCCCGCTACCCGGAATATCACGCCTACGGCTTCGGACTGTCGATCGACCTGCGGGCGCTGCTCACCCAGCACAGCCGGCACGCGGCGGCGCACGCCGCGCTGCGTCAGGCGCGCGAGGAACTGCTGTGGCGCGAGTGGCAGACGGTCGCCGAGGCACGCTTGCTGTACGTCGCGCAAACGCTCGCCGACCGGCGCCGCGCACTACTCGACCCGTCGGCCGCCGCGTTCGCGCTCGCCGCCGCGC
>JAJXYU010000300.1 GCA_021780395.1 Pseudomonadota bacterium | reverse complement strand
CCATCGGCATTGTCGATCTCGACGCGCGGCGTCGCGATCAGCAGCCCCGTCGGCGTGCGGCTCCAGTACAGGGTTCCGTCGAGCGAGTCGAAGCCGACCGGTCGCGGCCACTCGGCGGGCCAGTCGACGATCAGCGACCGCGACGCGAACGCGACGTGGCCGGCGTTCTGGTCTCCCTCGAGCACGCCGCTCAGACCATGGACGCCCGGGGAGCGACCGAACGCCGCGAAACCCGCATTGTGGAAGCGGGCGCGCACCCGGAAGCGCCAGGGCGCCCGCGAGTTCGCCCGCTCGAGCGACAGGCTCGCGTCGCGCCATTCCCCGGTCGGCGCCAGCGCGATCAATCGCGCCCGCGTGGAGTTCTGCGGCAGCAGCGCGGCCAGGGGCAGCAGGTTGTCGGCCCGCAGGTAACTCGCGTGTGCGCGCAGGTCGAGGCCGCCCCCGCGGATCCCGCGCCAGTTCACCTCGAAGCGCGACGGAGGATCGGTTCGACCATCGCGTTGCGCCTGCACGCGCTGGCCGGCGAGCGTCCACCGGTTCCCCGCGTGGGTCAATTGCAGGTGGCCGGCGATCCGGTCGAATCGCGCGAGCGCTCCACCGCTCGCACGCGCGACGACCCGGGTCGCGGAGAAATCGAACCCGGCCTGCGAGAGGTCGCGCCCGGTACCGCTCGCGACGAGGCGGAACGCCCCGCGCCCGGATCGCAGGTGACCGAGGGTGTCGGGCAGCAACTGCCGCCAACCCGCGAACGACACGCCGCGCGTCGCGAGCATCGCGTGCCAGCGCGGCGCGTCGGAGGCGTCGAGGCCGGCGGCCCGTCCGCTGAAGTGCAGTTCGCCGCCGAGTTCCGCGGGCAGGCGCGCGTCGAGGCGCACCTGCACGGCGCCCGCGTCTCGACGGGCGAGAAAATCGACGTGATCGAGGACGAGGCGCGGCAGCCGGCGATTCCAGCCGGTCACGGTCAGCCGGCCGTCACGGATCGACAGGATCCCCGGTGGCAGGTCGCTCGGACGAAACGCGGCCGCCGTCGAGCCCGCATCGTGCAGCGCGATCCCCGTCGTCAGGGAGAACCGCGCCGGCCCGGTTCGGGCGATCACGATGGTCGGGGAATCGAGGTCGATCCGCGGCGTGAACCATCGGCCGCTCTCGATGACCCGCCAGACGTCGATGCCGATCCGGCCGCGCACGGCCTTCGCGAGCACCTGTCGATCGTCGGCGGCCCGCAGCTCCAGGTCGCGGAACGAGAGTTCGGGGCCGTACCAGCGCAGCGCCGGAGACACCCGGCTGAAACGCACGTGCAAGCCGGTCTGCCGGTAGACCCAGGCCCGGATCTCGGCCTGGTATCGCGGCACCCGATCGATCGCGATCTTCATCGCGAGCAGCGCCGCGAGCAGCGCCGACAGCGCGATCGCCGCGCCGATGCCGAGGACTTTCGCGAATCGCCGCAACACCATCTACATCAGGACGACGTCGTACTGATCGACCGCGTAGAGCGCTTCCGTCTGCAGGCGAATGGGTTTGCCGACCGCGATCTCGATCTCCCCGAGCCCGGCGGACTCCTCGTCGAGCAGCCGTTCGATCACGTCCTGGTGAGCGAGGACCATGAGCTCCTGACACTCGAATTGACGCGATTGGCGAAGGATTTCACGAAAGATCTCGTAGCACACCGTCTCGGCCGTCTTCACGAAGCCCCGACCCTCGCAGGTGGGACACGCCCGGCACAGCAAATGTTCCAGGCTCTCGCGAGTGCGTTTGCGGGTCATTTCGACGAGGCCGAGCGGGGAGACCGACGAGATGCTGGTCTTCACGTGGTCGGTCGCGAGCGCGCGCTCGAGCGCCTGGATCACCTGCCGGCGATGTTCCGCCTCCTCCATGTCGATGAAGTCGATGATGATGATGCCCCCGAGGTTGCGCAGGCGCATCTGTCGGGCGATCGCGACCGCGGCCTCCAGGTTCGTCCGGAAGATCGTCTCCTCCAGGTTGCGGTGCCCGACGAACGCACCGGTGTTCACGTCGATCGTCGTCATCGCCTCCGTCTGGTCGATGATCAGGTAGCCGCCGGATTTCAGCGAGACCTTGCGGTCGAGCGCCTTCTGGATCTCCTCCTCGACGTGGTGCAGGTCGAACACCGGCCGCGGCGCCGCATGCAACTCGATCCGCGTGGAGGCTTCGGGCATGAACGTCTCGGCGAACTCCTGCATCTCGCGATACGCGGTCGCCTGGTCGATCAGCACCCGCTCGACGTCCGGTCGCAGCAGATCCCGCAGGATGCGCAGGTGCAACGGCAAATCGCCGTGCACCAGCGCCCCCGCGCGCGTACGCAGGCCCTTGTGTCGCACGACCTCCCAGAGCTTGCGCAGGTAGATCATGTCCCGTCGCAGCGCTTCGACCTCGGCACCCTCCGCGGCCGTGCGCACGATGAATCCCCCGTCGTCGCTCGGGTCGATCAGGTCCTGCACCGTGGTGCGCAGCCGTTCGCGCTCCGTCTCTTCTTCGATTCGCGCGGACACGCCGACGCCGTGTCCCTGGGGCATGTACACGAGATACCGCGACGGCAGCGTGATGAAGGTGGTGAGCCGGGCGCCCTTCGTGCCGAGTGGATCCTTGACGACCTGCACCAGGATCTCGTCGCCCTCCGCGAGCAGCGAGCGGATCCCCTCCGGCCGCGACGGCTCGATGCCGGTGTCGGTATGACGAGGGTCGAGGATGTCCGAGGCGTGCAGGAACGCGGTGCGCTCCAGGCCGATCTCGACGAACGCGGCCTGCATGCCGGGCAGCACCCGGGAAACCCGTCCCTTGTAGATGTTGCTGATGAGTCCCCGGCGGCTCGCACGCTCGAGGAACAATTCCTGCAGCACGCCGCCCTCGACGACCGCGGCCCGCGCCTCGTGCGCATTCGCGTTGATCAGGATCTCGAGGCTCATCGCGGACTCCACCGTGGCACGCCGGCCTCGGCGAGCAACGCCGCGGTTTCGAACAGAGGCAGCCCGACCACGCCCGAATAGCTCCCCTTCAGGTCGCTGACGAACACCGCCGCGTAGCCCTGGATCGCGTACCCGCCCGCCTTGCCACGTGGCTCGCCGGTCCGCCAGTACGCGCGGCGCTCGGCCTCGTCGATCGGCCGGAAGGTCACTTCGCTACGGCTGAGACGTGAGCGCATCCCCGCGCGCGAGCGCACGGCAGCCGCGGTGAACACGCGATGCGTCCGGCCCGAGAGCAGCGCGAGCATCGCGACGCCATCGGCCTCGTCGACGGGCTTGCCGAGGATCCGACCGTCGATCTCGACGGTCGTGTCGGCCCCGAGCACCGGCGCGTCGCCGGTTCGCGCCCAGACGGCGTCGGCCTTCCGTTCGGCGAGTCGGCTCACGTACGCCGCCGGCGACTCCGCGGCGCACGGCGACTCGTCGACGTCTGCCTCGACCGCGCGGAACGGCACGCCGATCTGCGCGAGCAGTTCACGACGCCGCGGCGAAGCCGAGGCGAGATAGACGAATTCCGCAGGCATCGCATCCAGGATAGCCGAAACGGGCCCGGGCCCGCGACGGCGCTCAGGCACGATGATAGGGATGGCCTGCGAGGAGGCTCGCCGCGCGGTAGATCTGTTCGGCGACCAGCACGCGCACCAGTCCATGCGGGAACGTGAGCGGCGACAGCGACCAGCGGAAATCGGCGCGCTCGAGACACGCGGACGCCAGCCCGTCCGGGCCGCCGATCAGCAACGCGAGCGGCCGACCCTCCTGCAAGCGCCGCGCGAGCCACTCGGCGAGCTTCGCGGTCCCGAGCGCGGTCCCGCCGACGTCCAGCGCGACGACGTAGTCCTCCGTGCGCAAGGCCGCGAGCATCGCCGCGCCTTCGCGGGCGACCGCCGGGTGTGCCGGCTCCCCCTCGCGCCGCGGCGCGACCGGTATCTCGACGAGCTCGAGAGCGAGCGGACGGCGCAGCCGCCGCTGGTAGTCGTGAAAGCCGGCATCGATCCACGCCGGCAGGCGCGTACCCGCGGCGACGAGCCGGCACTTCATGCGCCGCGACGCCCGCGGCCGGTCAGCCGTGACCGGTCGGGCGTTTGACCGACTTGATGTCCCACAGCTTCTCCAGGCCGTAGAACTCGCGCACGCGCGGCAACATCACGTGCACGATCGTGTCGCTCAAATCGATCAAGACCCATTCGCCGTCGCGCAGCCCCTCGACGCCGTGGGGCCGGAAGCCGGCTTCCTTCGCCTTCTCGACGACTCGCTCGGCGATCGAGCGCACGTGCCGATCGGAGGTTCCGCTCGCGATCACCAGCCGGTCGGCGATGTCCGTGACGCCACGCACGTCGAGCTCGGTGATCGACTGCGCCTTCATGTCGAGCAGCGCGTCGCGGATCACCGCGTCGACCGTCGGCTTCGCCGGCGTGGCCTTCACGGCGGCGCGGCGGCGCGGCGGCGCGGTCTTCTTCTTCGCGGGCCGCTTCTTCGCGGCCACGGTCTTCTTCTTCGAATTCACTGATTGACCCGTGCTTTGGAGTAACAGTTCGCCTCGATGATCAGCTCCCGAACGGCATCCGGCATCAGATAGCGCGGATCGCGTCCCATCGCGATCGACTGCCGGACGTCGGTCGAGGAGATCTCGAGTTGCGTGACGGCGTGGACGAAGATGCAACCGGCGCGGGCTTCGTGCAGATCGCCGCTGCGCCCCGTCCCGTGATCGACCAGCAGTTCGCCGAGCGGACCCATCCCCGGTGCGCGCCAGCCGGGGCGGTGCGCGACCACCAGGTGCGCGAGCTGCAGGAGTTCGCGCCACTGGTACCACTTCGGCAGGCTGAGGAACGCGTCCATCCCGACGATCATGCACAGGCTCCGATCGGGATTCTCGTGGCGCAGCTCCGCGAGGGTCTCGACCGAGTACGACGGGCCCGCCTTGCGGATCTCACGGTCGTCGACCACGAAGCCCGGCTGACCGGCGATCGCCGCCTCGACCATGCGCAACCGCAGCGCCGGCTCCGCGAGGGGCCGATCGCGGTGCGGCGGATTGCCCGCCGGCACGAACCGGATCTCGCGCAATCGCAGCGCTTGCTGGAGCTCGAACGCGGTGCGCAGGTGCGCGTAGTGGATCGGGTCGAACGTCCCGCCGAAGATGCCCATCGGGTTCATCCGGCTACCCTGCCTGAAACGCGCTGCGGTTGCAAAGCGCCGGCGAGCGCCGCGGTGAGCCCGGCGAGCTCGGTCCACGGGTCCCCCGGCGCGACCCCCTTCACGACCCGATCCGCGCGCGCCGCCGCCGCGAGCAACGCCGCGAGCGGCACCGAATCGAGTCTCGCGACCGCGCGCTCGGATGGCGTCGCCGCCTGGCTCCAGCCGCCGCGCCCGGCCGCGGCGCGTTGGCCGCGCCGTTCGCGCGCTTGCCACAGGCCGCGCAGTTCGCGGACCAGCGCCCACAGAACGAGCGCGGGCTCGCGACCCTCGCTGTGCAATCCGTCGAGGATGCGCAACGCGCGCAACGCATCGCCGTCGGCCGCGGACGCGGCGAGCTGGAACACGTCGTAGCGTGCGCTGTCGGCGACCACGCGCTTCGCGAGATCGAGATCGATGCGCTCGCCGCTCGCGAGCAACACCAGGTTCTCCAGCTCCTGCTTCGCGGCGAGCAGGTTGCCCTCGACGCGGTCGGCGATCAACCGTGCCGCCTCGGCGTCGAGCTCGTGGCCGAGCCGCCGCGCGCGTCCACGCAGCCAGTTCGGCAACTCCTCGACCCGCACCGGCCACGCGGTGACCCAGACGCCGTGCTCGGCGATCCCGCGAACCCACGCGGCATCGGACGTCTTGCGGTCGAGCTTGCCGGTCACCACCAGCAGCACCAGGTCCGGCGCCGGTCGAGCGGCGACTTCGCCGATCAGCGCCGCCCCCTTGTCGGGCTTGCCACCGGGAATGCGCAGCTCGAAGATCCGCCGATCGGCGAACAGCGACGGCGAGCGGATCTCCGCGCTCAGGTCGTCCCAGGAGAACGTGCGATCGACGTCGAACACGCGCCGATCCGTGAAGCCGGCGGCGCGGGCCGCGGCGCGAATCGCGTCGGCCGCCTCCCCGACCAGGAGCGGCTCGTCGCCGGACACCAGGTACGTCGATGCGAGCGCGCGCGCGAGCGCGCCGTGCAGCTGCTCGACGTTCAGGCGCATCGCGCCCCCTGCGCAACGTCTGCGCGGGCCACCGCTTCTGTCGACGCCGATTCCCTCACGGCCGGCAGTTTATCCGGATCGAGTCACGTCCGCGCGAGGGCCGGCCGGATCGCGCGGCGGGGCGCCACGCCGGCGCGCCGGTGCGCAGCCGGCACAGGCCGCGCACGG
>JAJXYU010000090.1 GCA_021780395.1 Pseudomonadota bacterium | reverse complement strand
CGGGACGTCCCCGCCCGGGGTCGGCGCCGGCCGCGCGCGCGCGCCGGAAGGGTCCGTTCGTCCGAGGCATCGCCCGGATGATACCCCGCTCCGGGGCCCCCGGGAATACATGAACGTTCATTCAGATTTTACTTGACGTGGTTGCGCGAGCGGATACAAGCTGCGGCCCGGGGATCGACGCTGAGGGAGTTCGCGACGATGCACGAGCAGCCGGCGAGACCGAGGACCCGGGGGCCGAACGCGCGGGCCGCGCGGCTCGCCGAACGGGCGAGCGCACGCCGTTCGCCCGCGGTCCGACCCGGCCTCGCGGGCGGTGCCTATGCGCCGCTCTCCGACCGGGATCTCGCGGCGATCCACGCGACCGTGCTGAAGGTGCTCGCGAACGTCGGGCTCGGCGCGGTCACCGACGAGATCCGCGACGTCGCGACCGCGGGCGGCGCGCACCTGAATGCGCACGGTCGTCTGTGCTTCCCGCCCGCGCTCGTCGAGGACGTGCTCGCGGGCGCCGCCCAAGAGGTCACGTACCACGCGCGCGACCCCGCACGGACCGTGCGTTCCGGAGGCCGACGGGTGTATTTCGCGACGTCCGGCGAGGCGGTCCGGGTCGTCGACTCCGTGACCGGCGCCTACCGGCCATCGACGCTCCTGGACTTGTATGATTTCTTCCGCCTCGCCGATCACCTCGAGCACGTCGATTTCTGCGGGCAGCAGGTCGTCGCGACCGACCTGTGCGAGGACGCCCGGCTGCACGCGCTCAACATCGCCTACGCCGGCGCGGCCGCGACCACCAAGCCGTTCAGCGTCTCGCTCGCGGATCCCGCGACCGTCGGCGAGGTCGAAGCCCTGTGGGACCAGGTGCTCGGCGCCGAGGGCGCATTCCGCCGCCGCCCGTTCGCCGCGATCGGCGTGTGCCCGATCGTCTCGCCGCTGCGGTTCGGCCCCGACACCTCGGCGGTGCTCTGCGAGGCCGCCCGGCGCGGACTGCCGGTGAGCGCGTGCACCGCGCCGCAGGCGGGCGCCACGGCGCCGGCGGCGCTGGCCGGCGCGCTGGCTCAGTCCACCGCCGAAGCCCTCGCGATCGTCGTGCTCGTGAACCTGATCAATCCGGGGGGGCCGATCGACTTCGGACCATGGACGTTCGTCTCCGATCTGCGCACGGGCAGCTTCACCGGTGGCGGTGGCGAAGAGGCGGTGCTCGAAGCGGCCGCGGCCCAGGTCGCGCGCTTCTACCGGCTACCGGGATTGGTCGCCGCCGGGATGACCGACGCCAAGCGACCGGACTATCAGGCCGGCTACGAGAAGGGGCTCACGATCGCGCTGGCGGCGCTCGCCGGGGGCAACATGATCTGCGAGTGCGCGGGCATGATGGGAAGCCTGTTCGGCTGCTCGTTCGAATCGATGGTGCTGGACGACGATCTGATCGGCGCGGTGCAACGCGCGTTGCGCGGGATCGAGGTCGACGAGGAGACGCTGTCCTACGAACTCATCGAGCGGACCGTGCTCGGCCCCGGCCATTACCTCGGCGCCGAGCAGACGCTGTCGCTGATGCAGACCGAGTATCTCTATCCGAAACTCGGCGATCGCACCTCGGTCGCCGAATGGCAGAGCCGCGGCTCGCCGGAGCTGCTGACCGCCGCACGCGCCCGCGTGCGCGAGATCCTCTGCGCGCATTACCCTCAGACGATCGATCCGCCGATCGACCGCGCGATCCGCGCGCGCTACGACATCCGCATCGGGCCCGAACTGATGCGTCCCGGCAATCCGCGCTGGCCCCTGCCCCGCTAGCCGACACCGCTCGGGGCAGACGATAATGGACGCCCCGTTCCGTCACCGGCTGGAGAGTGCCTGATGAGTGCGATCGAAACGATCTCCGAGCAGCGTTGCTTCGGCGGAACGCAGGGCTTCTATCGACACGAGTCGGCTGCCTGCGGTGGACCGATGCGCTTCTCCGTGTACGCGCCGCCGCAGTCCCGGGAGCGGCGCGTACCGGTGCTCTACGTCCTCGCCGGCCTCACCTGCACCGAAGAAACCTTCATGATCAAGGCCGGTGCCCAGCGGCTCGCGGCATCGCTCGGGCTGATGCTGGTCGCACCGGATACCAGCCCGCGCGAGACCGGGATCCCCGACGAGGCCGCCGACTGGGAATTCGGTGCCGGCGCCGGCTTCTACCTCGATGCGATCGCGGCGCCGTGGTCGGCGCGCTTCCGGATGTACACCTACGTCGCGCGCGAGTTGCCGGCGGTGATCGCCGCCCGATTCCCGGCCGATCCCGCGCGGCAGAGCCTGCTCGGCCATTCGATGGGGGGCCACGGCGCGCTCACGATCGCGCTGAAGAATCCCGACCGCTATCGGTCGGTGTCGGCATTCGCGCCGATCGTCGCGCCGACTCAGGTGCCCTGGGGTCGCAAGGCGTTTCCGCGCTATCTCGGCGCCGACGAGAACACGTGGCGCCCCTACGATGCGACGGAGCTCGTGAAGACCCATCGATTCCCCGGCACGATCCTGATCGACCAGGGCGACGCGGACAAGTTTCTCGCGAACCAGCTGCGGCCCGACCTGTTCCGCGCCGCCTGCGACGCGGCCGGTCAGCCGCTGCAGCTGCGCATCCAGGCCGGCTACGACCACAGCTATTACTTCATCGGCACGTTCATCGAGGACCACCTGCGGCATCACGCGGCCGCGCTCGGCGCGTAGCGGCCCGCGCGGCGGCTCAGGCGCGCGGCGGGCGCCCTCGTTGCTGATCCTCACCATTGCGTTGCTGGGCCCGCGGTCCCTCGCGGCGCTGCTGCGCCTGCGGGCGCGGCCCGCCCGGCGGCGCACGGTACATCGGCGCCTGCCGTCGTCCTTCGGGCTGCCCGTGGCCGCCCGGAGGTCCGGCGGGAACGGTCCGGTTCGGCGCGAAACGCGGCCCTTGTGCGCCGGGTCCGCGCGACCCCTGGGGCGCCGTCCCCCGGTTGGGTCCCGGTTGCCCCTGCGGATGCGGGTAGCGGCCAGGTTGTCCCGGCTGGAACCGCCCGGGCTGTCCTTGCTGGAACCGGCCCGGCTGACCCTGGAAGTGGTAATAGCGCTCCTGCAAGCGCCGCTGTTCGGGCGCCGACGGATAGCGGGGCCCCCGGAAATTGCGCTGGTAGGCCGGCAGCGGTGCGCGGGGCGGCATCGCCCCCCGATTCCACCGATCCCAGTCGCGATGGCGCTCGCGCCACGGGTAGCCGAAGTGCTCGCCCCAGCGCGGGGCGACGTGCGGATCCCAGCCGCGGAAGAACGGCGGCGGACGGCGGTAATAGGACACCGGCACGCGCAGCAGGAAATACGGCACGTAATCCGGCGCGGCGAGCATCCAAGGACCGTCGTACCAGGTGCTGTAGTACCAGCTCCCGTCGGTGAACACCCAGTAATAGCCGTCGTAGAAGAACAGGTTGAGGTCGAGGTAAGGCGCGTAGTACACGGGGAATCCCGGTACGGGCAGCAGCTGCGGATAGGCCGGGACGTTGATGCCGACCTGGAGTCCGGGCAGCGCGACACCGACGCCGATCTGCACGTCCGCATTCGCCGGTCGGTGGACGCCGGCGGCCAGCAAGATCGCGCACAACACCATTTTCGCCTTCATGACGTCCTCCTCGGGGCGCGGCGGCGCGCGGCCGGGCACCTCGGCGAGTGTGAGAGCACGGATCCATCCTCGCGCCGGTCCGCGCCGATCGCCACCCGCGAATGTACCTATGCGGTCGGCCTTTCGCGCAGGAGGAGCGCGTGGGATCCCGCTCACTCGAACACGACGCGCGGGAAATAGAACGACACCGTCCAGTTCGGCGCATCGACGATCTCGCTGATCCGCAAGTCGCCGCACACGCTGCAGAGCATGTACGCGTCGACCGCGGCGAGGCCGTGGTGCTGCCCGAGCAGGTCGATCATCCCTCGCACCGCCGCACGCGCCGCGAGCATCAGATCGGGGCCGATACCGGTCGTCACCTCGTAGCCGGCGCCATCCAGGTGCCGACTGACCGGGCCGGGCGTCGAGAATCTCGGAAAGGCGAGCGGAACGCGCTTGCGCAGGTCGACGCGCAACGCGACCCGCATCGGACTCTCGATCGCCGACCCGCAGACTTCGCCGTCGCCCTGCGCGGCATGGGTGTCGCCGATCGACAGGAGCGCGCCGGGTACCTCGACCGGCAGCAACAGCTGCGATCCGCGCGCCAGGTCGCGGATGTCCATGTTTCCCCCGACCCGGCGCGGCGGAACCACGCTGTGCAGCCCGGGCTCGCCCGGCGCGACCCCGATCGTGCCGGCGAACGGCTTCAAGGGCACGCGCGCGGTGCGACCGAACGCGGCCGGTGCGAGGGCGACGGGATCGTAGCGCCAGACGTTCAGGGCCGGCGCCGGGAAATCCTCGGCGAGCAGCCCGAAGCCGGGGAGATTGGCGGTCCAGCCCCAGCCCGAGGGAGCGAACTCCAGCAGCGTCACCGCGAGCGCATCGCCGGGCTCGGCCCCGTCGACGCAGATCGGTCCGAACAGCGGATTCACGGTCGCGAAATCCAGGCGCTCGAGATCCGCCGCGGTCGAGCCGGGGCCGAGCTGTCCCCCGGCCGCGTCGAGGATCTCGAATTCGATCGTTTCACCGGGGGCAACCTCGAGCACGGGCGCGTGCCGACGGTCCCAGCCGTAATGCAATTGACCCGCATGGATCGTGTGATCGTGTCCCACCCGCGTCACCCCTCGTCGGTCGAGGCGCCGGCTCGATCCGGCGCCGTTCCGCGCGGCATCCGCACCTCGAGTTGCGGGTACCCGATCGCGAACCCCCGCGCACGCAGCGCGCCGCCGATCGCCACGTACAGATCTCCCTCGACGAACCCGTAATCCACCGCCGAGACCCACGGCCTGACGTCGATCCGGAAGCCGGACGCCGAGGCCTCGGCGACCTGGATCAGCGGTGACGGCTCGCCGAGCACGCGCCGACTCGAGGCGACCGCCTCGCTGACCGTACGCAACGCACCGACGAGGTCGGCCTCGAACGCGACCGCGACCGACACCCGGGTCTGGCGGATCTTGCCATAGTTGTGCAGGATCTCGCCGACGATCTTGCGGTTCGGCACGATGACCCGGGATCGGTCCGTATGCACGAGCGTCGTATTGAAGATCGAGATTTCCTCGACCCGGCCTTCGACGCCGGCGACCGCGATGAAGTCGCCGACCCGGTACGGCTTCGTGAAGATGATCGTCAAGCCGGCGACCGCGTTCGACAGCACGCCCTGGGTGGCGAGCGCAATCCCGGCGCCGACGACGCTGAGCCCGGCGATCAGCGGCAACAGGTCGACGCCCAGGTTCGCGAGCGCGAGGATCGCGAATCCGAGGAACGTCAGGAGCCGCACGATCCGCAGCAACAGCGCACGCACCGGCGGTTCGAGGTCCAGTCGGGCGAGTGCGCGCTCGCCCGCGCGACCGACCCACCGAGCGACGACTCCGCCGGCGACGAGTGTCAGGATCGCGACCAGGGCGCGGGGCCCGAAGCGAATCATCAGATCGTTCAGCGCGCCCTGCGCGTGGACTAGCCTGTCCATTGCGGTCCCTCCTCCGTTTCTGCGAGTATGCGCGGGTTTCCCGTCCGCAGCCGGACGGGTCTTCGCGCATCGTGAACCAACCGGAGACAGTGATCATGAGCGTATCGATACATCCTTTGGTCGATCACGGGGTCAAGCCGGGGTCGTCGGACTTCGCCGGCGGCACGCTGGTTTGCAAGTGCACGACCCGGCCCGTGAAGGTCGCGGTGAAATCCCAGAGCGCGCACAACCACGCCTGCGGTTGCACCAAGTGCTGGAAGCCGAGCGGCGCACTGTTCTCCCTGGTTGCGGTCGTCCCCCGCGACAAGCTCAGCATCGTCGAAAACGGCGACAAGCTGAAAATCGTCGATCCCGCCGCGACGATCCAGCGCCACGCGTGCAAGGAGTGCGGCGTGCACCTGTTCGGCCGCATCGAGAATGCGAAGCACGCGTTCTACGGCCTCGACTTCATCCACACGGAGCTGTCGCCCGAGAGCGGCTGGTCCGCGCCGACGTTTGCAGCGTTCGTCTCCTCGATCATCGAGAGCGGTGCCGATCCGAAGAACATGGAGGCGGTGCGTGCGCGGCTGCGCGAGCTCGGCCTGCCACCGTACGATTGCCTGAGCCCGCCGTTGATGGACGCGCTCGCGATCCATGCGGCGAAGCTCTCCGGAGTCCTGAAGGCCTGAACGGCATGCGCACCGGGCAGGCGCCGCGCTCGCTCGGCGCCTGCCTGGCCGGCCTGTTGCTCGCGCTCGTCGCGGTGGGCGCGACGAGCGCGCGGTCCGCGGGCCGC
>JAJXYU010000036.1 GCA_021780395.1 Pseudomonadota bacterium | reverse complement strand
TCGCGACGAAGATCGCGCTCGACCGCGTGCCGCGCTATCAAACCGAGATCCGGGCCTGGGTGTTCCGGCAGACCGGATTGCACGTGCGCTTCAGCCGCGTCTCCCCGGCGCTGCGCTGGTACGGTCCGGAACTCTCGTTCCGGGACCTCGAGCTGCGTTCCGCGGACGAGCGGCGGGTGCTCGCGAAGGCGGCCCGCGGCCGCATCGGCATCGACGTCTGGCGGGTGTTGACCAGCGGCCGATGGTTCACGCCGCGGATCGACCTCGATTCCCCGACGATCGTGATCGCGCGCACCGGACCGGCACGGTTCTCGTTGACGGCCGGGATCGGCGTGCACGCGCGTTCGGCGGCGGCGTTTCGTCCGAGCGACCTGCCCCCGGGTATTCTGTCGATCCGCAACGGCCGCTTGACCGTGACCGGCTGGAATCGCCGTCTGCCGAAACTGGTCCTCGACCACGTCGATTTCTCGGCGCGTCGCGATGCGGGCACGGTGCAGGTGCGCCTCGCAGCGCGCCTGCCGGCAGCGCTCGGCGGCGCCCTGCGCTTCGCCGGCCGCGCGGACGGCCTCGGCACGTCGGTCGAGCCGCGCTGGCGTGCGACGCTCGCGAGCCGCGGCGTGTCGTTCGCGGGATGGCGGCGTCTGCTGCCCGACATGCTCGGCCATCTCCGATCGGGCGGCGGCGCGTTCCGCCTCGTCGCGAGCGGCGCCGGCCGCGATTTGACGCGCGCCAGCTTCGACTTCTCCGCGACCCGGGTCGTCGCGCGCGCGAGCGGGGGGACACTCGCGCGATTCGACCGCATCGCCGGGCATCTGCAACTGACCCACGCCGGGGATCGGTGGTCGCTCGCCGGCCGGGGTTTGCAGGCGCAACGCGATGGCCGCACCGATCCTCCGTCGCGATTCGACGTGAGCTGGCGGGGTATCCGCGGCGGCGGGCTCGACTTGCGCGCGCGCGCGAGTTATCTGCGCGCCGACAACCTGCTGCCGCTGGCGGCTCTGCTGCCGCACAACTCCACGCGGGCGCGGTTGATCGCGCTGGCGCCGACCGGCGAATGGCGCGATGCGAGCTTGTCGCTCGAGCGGGCGAACTCCCGGACGCCCTGGCGGTTCCGGGTGCGCGCCCGGTTCCACGACGCCGGTTTCGCGGCATCCGGTCGCTTCCCGGGCGTACATGGCCTGAGCGGCGTCTTGGCGGGCGACCAGAATGCCGGCCACGTGAGCTTCGTGTCGCGGTCGCTGATCGTCGATTGGCCCACCCAATGGCCACGACCGATCGGGGTCGACACGCTCGATGGAACCGTGTTCTGGAGCCGCACGCCGACGGGGCTGTTGATCGCGACGCCGCACCTCGGCTTCGGCAACACCGACGGCGCGCTCGGGATCGTCGCCGCGGTCCGGTTGCCCGGCACCGGCCATTCGCCGCTGATCGATCTCGTCGGGCGGTTGCGCGATGGCAGGCTGGCCGATGCGGCCCTGTACCTGCCGCGGGCGACGCTGCACCCGAAGGCGCTCGCGTGGCTCGACCAGGCGTTCCTCGGTGGACGCGTGCCCTCGGGCGAGGTCGTGCTTCGCGGACCCTTGCGGCACTTCCCCTTCCGCGACGGCGGCGGCGAGTTCCTCGCACACCTGCAGGTCGAGGGCGCGACGCTGCGATTCGCGCACGGCTGGCCGGCGATGCGGGATGCCGCGGCCGACGTCCGGTTCCACGATCAAGGCCTCACGGTCCGGGTCGAGCATGCGACGATCGACCGTCTGCCGATCACCGCCGCGCGGGTGAGGTTCGCGGATTTTCGCGATGCGGTGTTGACCGCACACGCCGAGACGTCGAGTGACGCGGCGGACGCGTTGCGATTCCTGCGCGACAGTCCGATCAACGGATTCGCGCACGGGAGCTTCACCGATTGGCACGCGACCGGTACGATCGGCGCGCGCGTGCGCCTGAGGTTCCCGTTCAAGGATTTCGCGCATCGCCACGTCGCCGTGCAAGCCCGGCTCGACGGCGTCACGATCGGCCGACGGGGCGTGCCGTTCGTCGCGAGCGACCTCCACGGAGACTTCACCGTGAGCCAGACTAGGATCGTCGCGGCCGACGTCGCGGGTCGCCTGCTGGGCGGGCCCGTGAGGATCGGTGCGCGTGCGGCGCGCACCGCGGCGAGCGGCACCCGGCTCGACTTCGACGGAATCGCGCACGGTGCGGCGATCGGGACCGCGATCGGTCTGCCGGCCGCGGGCCGACTCGACGGAGCGGCCGCCTGGCACGCGCAGCTCACGATCCTCGATGCGCCGGCGCGCGAGCGCCGCTTGCGACTCGCCTCCGATCTCGACGGGCTGGGGATCGAACTGCCGGCGCCGCTCGACAAGCCGGCGGAGCGGCGGATGCGGCTCTCGATCGATGTCCGCTGGCCGCGTGCCGCGGAGCCCCGGATCGACTTTTCGCTCGGCACGCTCGCCCGGGGCGTGCTCGAGTGGCAGGCGAGCGACGCCGGTGCGCGCTTCGCACGCGCCGCGATCGGATTCGGTGGCGCGGTTCCGCGCTTCGATCCGGACGACGTGCTCGATCTGCGGGGCAGGATCGCCCGGGTCGACCTGCGCGGCTGGAGCCGCTTCGTGCCGCGGGGCTCGAATACCGCGCCGTCGCGGGTGCGCGTCGGCGCGCGGCTGCGGATCGGCGAGCTCGATTATGCCGCGCTCGGGATCCGTGACCTCGAACTCGATCTTGCAGCGACCGACGGCGGCTGGCGCATCGCGTTCGGTGGTCCGAACACGGATGGCACGGTGCGGGTTCCCGCCGTGGACGGGCGCACAACGCCCTGGGACTTCGACTTCTCGAAGCTCGACGTGATCGAGCCGACGAAGGTCTCCCGTCCGCCGGACTCGCAAGCGACGGGCGCGGCGCCGCGCGTCGATCCGTCGAGGCTGCCGGCGGCGCGGATCCGCGTCGGTCGATTCACCTGGGCCGGGCGCCGGCTCGGCGCGGTGCAGGCGCGTGTCTCCGCGGTCGCCGACGGGTTGGTTCTCGACGACATGACCTTCACCGGCCGCAGCTTCGCCGCCCAACTGCGCGGCGATTGGCGTGGGACCGGCACCGGCCGCGGGCATCTCGTCGGTGCACTCACGAGCAGCAACGTCGAGGAGACCATGGCCGATCTCGGCTACGTCCGGGTGATCTCCGGCGAGTCCGGCCGGGTCGACTTCGATCTGCGCTGGGACGGGGTGCCGACGGTGGACGCGTTTCGGGAGGCCGACGGCCGGGTGAAGGTCGCGGTGGTGCACGGTCAGATCTTCGACATCAAGCCCGGCGCGGGACGGGTGCTCGGTCTCGCGAGCGTCGCCGCGCTGCCGCGGCGGCTCGCGCTCGACTTCAGCGACGTGACCGACCAGGGACTCGCGTTCGATCACGTGGACGGAACGTTCACCTTGCGCGCTGGCAACGCCTACACCAACGACGTATCGCTCAAGGGGCCGGCGGCGCAGATCGGCGTCATCGGTCGGATCGGCCTGAAGGCGCAGGACTACGACCAGATCGCGATCGTCACCAACCGGGTCGGCAGCACGCTGCCGCTCGCCGGCGCGCTCGCGGGCGGACCGGTCGTCGGCGCCGCGGTGCTGCTGTTCACCGAAGTGTTCAAGCAGCCGCTCCAGGGTCTGGAGAGGGGTTATTATCGGATCAGCGGCAGCTGGACCAATCCGAAGGTGGAAAGCATCGATCACGCGGCGGCCGCCGCCGCGATCGCCAAGGCCGGAAGGAAGGACGTGAAATAGATGGGACGGATCGCAGCCATCCAGATGAGCTCGACTCATCGTGTCGAGGAGAATCTGACGGTCGCCGGCGGTTTGCTGCGCGCCGCGAAGGACGCGGGCGCCGAAATCGCCTGCCTGCCGGAGAATTTTTCATTTCTCGGCTTGCAGGACATCGACAAGCTGGAGGTCGCGGAGACCGACGGCGCGGGACGCGTGCAGTCGTTCCTCGGCGCGACCGCGCGCGAGCTCGGCTTGTGGATACTCGCCGGCACGGTGAACCTGCGGGTCGATGCGGCCGATCGGGTCGCGAACGCCTCGCTCCTGTTCGACGCGCGGGGCCGGCGCGTCGCGCGCTACGACAAGATCCACCTGTTCGACGTCGCGATCCCGGGTCGTGACGAGCAATACCGCGAATCACGTCATGTGACGCCAGGTGACCGGATCGTCGTCGTCGACACGCCGGTCGGCCGCGCCGGCCTGTCGGTGTGCTACGACGTGCGGTTTCCCGAACTCTACCGCGCACTCGTCGCGCAGGGCGCCTACTGGCTCGCGGTGCCGTCGGCATTCACCGTGCCGACCGGACGGGCGCACTGGGAGGTGCTGCTGCGCGCGCGCGCGATAGAGAACCTGTGTTACGTCGTCGCGCCGGCGCAAGCGGGCACCCACAGCAACGGTCGGGAAACGTATGGGGACACCTTGATCGTCGATTATTGGGGGCAGGTGCTCGAGCGCCGCGGGCAGGGCGCCGGGATCGTCGTCGCCGACCTCGATCTCGACGCGCTCGCACGGACGCGCGCCCGTTTCCCCGTCCTGCAAAACCGGCGGCTCGAGTCACCTCGAGCCGCGATGGAGCCCGTATGACCGACACCAAGCTCGAAGTCGCCGAGCGCGCGATCCTGTCTCCGGCGGGTCTCGACGAACGCCGGATCGAGGCCGCGCTCGGCGGCCTGATGAACCGCGGGATCGACTACGCCGATCTGTATTTCCAGTCCTCGCGCGAGGAGTCCTGGTCGCTCGACGATCGTATCGTCAAGGAGGGCGCCCATAGCATCGAGCAGGGCGTCGGCGTGCGCGCGGTCACCGGCGAGCGTACCGGCTTCGCGTACACCGACGAGCTCGCGCCGGCGGCGCTCGAGGAGGCGGCGCGCGCCGCGCGCGCGATCGCCCGCAGCGGCGGCTCGCAGGAGCTCAAGGCGTGGTCACGCGAGCCGGGTCGGCAGCTCTACGCGCCGATCGACCCGCTCGACACCGTCCGCGACGAGGACAAGGTCGCGTGGCTGTTGCGCGTCGACGCGGAAGCGCGGCGGATCGACCCGCGCGTGAAGCAGGTGATGGCCTCGCTCGCCGCGGTTCACGAGGTCGTGCTGATCGCCGCGAGCGACGGCACGTTCGTCGCCGACGTGCGTCCGCTGGTGCGGGTGAACGTCTCGGTGATCGCCGAGCACGGTGGACGGCGCGAGCAAGGCTACAGCGGCGGCGGCGGGCGGTTCGGGATCGACGAGCTGCTGCGCGCGGATCTGCCGCTCGTCCATGCACGCGAGGCGGTGCGGCAGGCGCTGGTGAACCTCGACGCGATCGCCGCGCCGGCGGGCACGATGACCGTCGTGCTCGGGCCCGGCTGGCCCGGGATCCTGCTGCACGAGGCGATCGGCCACGGTCTCGAGGGCGACTTCAACCGCAAGGGCACCTCCGCGTTCTCCAACCGGATCGGCGAGCGCGTCGCCGCCGAATCGATCACCGTCGTCGACGACGGCACGCTCGAGCGCCGGCGGGGCTCGCTCAACGTCGACGACGAGGGCACGGCGACCCAGTGCACGGTGTTGATCGAGGACGGGATCCTGCGCGGCTATCTGCAGGACAAGCTGAACGCCCGTTTGATGAAAATGGCGCCGACCGGGAACGGCCGCCGTGAATCGTTCGCGCACATGACGCTGCCGCGAATGACGAACACCTATATGCGTGCCGGCCGTCACGCGCCCGAGGAAATCGTCGCATCGGTCGAACGGGGCCTGTACGCGGTCAACTTCGGCGGCGGGCAGGTCGACATCACGTCGGGCAAGTTCGTGTTCTCGGCGAGCGAGGCGTACCTGATCGAGCACGGCCGGATCGGCGCGCCCGTCAAGGGTGCGACCTTGATCGGCAACGGGCCCGACGTGCTCACGCGGGTGAGCATGGTCGGCGACGATCTGAAGCTCGATGCCGGCGTCGGCACCTGCGGCAAGGAGGGTCAATCGGTGCCGGTCGGCGTCGGCCAGCCGACCCTGCGGGTCGACGCGCTGACCGTCGGCGGCACGGGCTGACGGACATGGCGGCCGGGCGCGGCGGCACCGGACGCCTCGGGCGCGACGCGTATCTGCTGTGCTTCTCCGCGTTCTTCGCGGATCTCGGCTATCAGGGCGTCGCGGCGCTGTTTCCATTGCTGCTCGTGATGCATCTGCACGCGACGCTCGTCGCGTACGGCCTCGCGACCGCCGTGGCGTTCGGCGGCGGCGCGTTCTTTGCGTATCTCGGCGGCCTCGCCGGCGATCGCTTCGACAAGAAACGCATCGCGATCATCGGCAATTCGCTGATCCCGCTGATGGCGCTGGC
>JAJXYU010000029.1 GCA_021780395.1 Pseudomonadota bacterium | reverse complement strand
GCACGCCCATGATCTCGCCTTCCGGCGTGCGCGCCGTGACCTCGAGCGCGTCGGGCAGCGTCGCGGGCTCGGCGATCAGCGAGTGATAGCGTCCCGCGGCGAAGCCCTGCGGGATGCCCGCGAACACGCCGCGGCCGTCGTGCGTGACCGGCGACACCTTGCCGTGCATCAGTCGACCGGCGCGCACGACGTGGCCCCCGAACGCCTCGACGAGCGCCTGGTGCCCGAGACACACGCCGAGGATCGGCCGGCGGCCCGCGAACGCCTCGATCATCGCGAGCGACACGCCGGCCTCGCGCGGCGTGCCCGGGCCCGGCGAGATCACCAGGTGACTGGGATCCATCGCGAGCGCCTCGTCGACGCCGATCGCGTCGTTGCGGCGCACGTCGACGTCGGCGCCGAGCACGAGGAACGCCTGCACCAGGTTGTAGGTGAACGAATCGTAGTTGTCGATCAGCAGCAGCTTCGCAGCAGCCATGGTCACAGCCCCTCCGCGGCGAGCGCAAGCGCCCGGCGCAGCACCGCGCTCTTCGCGAGCACCTCTTCGTATTCGGCGCGCGGCGCGCTGTCGGCGACGATCCCGCCGCCGGCCTGATAGCTGTACCGATCGCCGCGGAACACCAGGGTGCGAATCGTGATCGCCTGATCCATGTCGCCTTGCCGGCCGAAATAGCCGACGGTGCCGCCGTAGAGCTCGCGGCCGACCGGTTCGAGCTCGTCGATGATCTGCATCGCGCGCACCTTCGGTGCGCCGACCAGGGTTCCCGCCGGGAACGTCGCCGCAAACAGATCGAACGCGTCGTTGCCTGGCGCGAGCCGCCCGCCGACGCCGCTGACGATGTGCATCACGTGGCTGTAGCGCTCGATCACGCGATACGGATCGACCGCGACGGTGCCCGCGACCGCAACCCGTCCGAGATCGTTGCGCGCGAGATCGACGAGCATCACGTGCTCGGCGTTCTCCTTCGGATCGGCCCGCAGTTCCGCCTCGAGCGCGGCGTCGCGCGCCGGATCGTCGCCGCGCGGCCGGGAGCCCGCGATCGGGCGCAGCTGCGCGGCGCCCCGATGGAGCTTCACGAGCGCCTCGGGCGAGGATCCGACGACCGTGAGCTCGCCGAGTTCGCAGAAAAACATGTAGGGCGAGGGATTGAGCAGTCGCAGTGCCCGGTACACCTCGAACGGCGACAGCGAGCACTCGCCCTCGAAGCGCGAGGACAGGACCAGCTGGTACACGTCGCCGGCCGCAATGTGCTCCTGCGCGCGTCGGACGCCATCCGCGTGCGCGGCCTCGCTCAAGGACGGCGTCGCCGGCGCGAAGCGGCCGCCGGCACGCGCGGTCGGCACCGCGCCACGCAATGCGGCGACGACCTCGCGCCGCAGGGCCTGGCGCTGCGACTC
This sequence comes from Pseudomonadota bacterium, assembly GCA_021780395.1. Next base: position 4,938 of record JAJXYU010000029.1, on the reverse strand, counting down.
GCTGCCGTCGTGCAACAGCGCGACGCCGCGCGTCAGATGATCGAAGACGAGCAGGGATCGCGGCGCGACGTAGTGCGCATGCGGCACGACGGTCGCGTCGAGGCGGCGGCCCGGCAAGTGCTCGAAATAGCGAACCGCGTCGTAGGCGGTATAGCCGACGAGCCCTCCGGACAGCGGAACGCCCGGCAGTTCGGGCTGCGGCTGAGGCGCTGCGGCGAGCGCGGCGCGCAGGGTATCGAGGAATTCCCGCCGGGAGCGCGGACGCGGCGCGCGAGCGTCACCGATCGTGGCGCCGCCCGCATCGATGCGCACCTCCAGGCAGTCCCCGAAGCCGATGAACGAATAGCGCGCCAGGCGCTCTCCGCCCTCGACGCTCTCGAGCAGGAAGCGGGGGCGGAACGGCGCGAGCTTCAGATACGCCGAAACCGGCGTGTCGAGATCGGCGGCGATGTCGAAAGGCGCTTGCATGTGCGATGTCCCGCAGCGAATTCCATGGGCAACAAAAAACCCATCACCGGCTACGTCGGAGATGGGTTCTGGTGATCGACCGAAAGACTTGAAGGTGTTGAGCGATACCGGCCAGGCCCTCTCCTTACGACGGGCTACGCCACCACCACCGGGCGAAAGAATCGTGTCGCGCGTCGCTCATAGGAGTCAGTATCGCCGCGATCCGAGGCCAGCGTCAAGACGGTCGCGGCGACCTGGCTCGCTTTGCCGCGGCCTCGAGATCCTTCTTGTATCGACGGCTCGCCTCCACGAAGCGCGGCGTCAGCCCGACGTCCTCGTAGACCGGATCGCCTTGGTCGTCGCGGGAGATCACCTTCGGGCCCGGCTCGTAAGGCATCGACGCGGCCACTTCGTCGAGCGCGGCGTGCAGCAAATCGGTCAGGAGGCTCTCGATCGGAAATCCGGGAAAGAGCTCCGCGAGCGCGTGGAGCCGGGAGGCATCGTCGAGGGTCAGGTGCACCGGATACGCCTCGGCGGTGAGCACCGGCGCCGACGCCTTCTTCCATCGATCAAGCAGGGACTTGAATTTCACCGCGGTTCCACCATTCCGGGATCGGTTCGATAGTATAGTCGCGCGGCGGGAACGAGGGACGAGCGATCGCGAGAAGCAGACGGTTCACGCCGCCGGATACCGGCGAAGGCGCGCTTCGGCGCGGTTTTCTCGGCGTCTTCGGGTACGGGCGCCGCGCGCTCGCGCTCGTGTGGACGACGAACCGCGGCCTGTCGATCGCACTGATCGCGCTCACCGCCGTCGCCGGCCTCCTGCCCGCGGCGATCGCGTACGTCGGCTCACTGATCGTCGATGCGGTGGTTCACGCGGCCGAGATCCACCGGCACCGTGGCACGTTCGAGCTCGCCCGGGTGTGGACCTACGTCGGTCTCGAGGCGCTGTGCGTCGCCGTCTCCGCGGCCGCTGCCCGTGGTCTGTCGCTCGCGCAATCGCTGTTGCGCGCGCAGCTCGGTCAGCGAGTGAACGTGATGATCCTCGACAAGGCGCTGACGCTCGAACTCGCGCAGTTCGAGGACTCGCAGTTCTACGACAAGCTGACCCGCGCGCGGCGCGAAGCCTCGAATCGTCCCTTGAGCCTGGTGATGCGCACCTTCGGGCTGATCCAGAACGCGGTCTCGCTGGTCTCGTTCGGCGGCCTGCTGATCAAGTTCTCGCCGTGGGCCGTGGCGCTGCTCGCCGCGGCCGGATTGCCGGCATTCTTCGCCGAAGCGCGCTTCTCGGGCGAGGCGTTTCGACTGTTCCGCTGGCGTGTGCCGGAAACGCGGATGCAGATGTATCTCGAATCGGTGCTGGCCCGCGAGGACCACGCGAAGGAAGTCAAGCTGTTCGGTCTCGGCGAGCGCCTGCTCGAGCGGTACCGGCGGATCTTCGACCGGCTCTACGTCGCCGACCGGAATCTGTCGATCCGCCGCGACGCCTGGGGACTCGTCCTCGGACTCCTCGGAACCGCCGCGCTCTACGGCGGCTACGCGTGGATCGCCGCGGAGACCGTCGGCGGAGCGATCACCCTCGGGCAGATGACGATGTATCTCGCGCTGTTCCGTCAGGGCCAGACCGCGGTCGGCGCGGCGCTCTCGGCGATCAGCGGGATGTACGAGGACAACCTGTACCTGTCGACCCTCTTCGAGTATCTCGAGCAACCGGTCGCCGAGCCCGGAGGCCGCGCGCAGGACGGTCCCGCGCCCGGCGACGGGGTGCGCTTCGAGGGGGTCGATTTCGTCTATCCCGGCGAGTCGCGGCCGGCGCTGCAGGGGGTCGACCTGCACGTGCGCCCGGGCGAGAGCCTCGCCCTGGTTGGCGAGAACGGGTCCGGCAAGACGACGCTGATCAAGCTGCTCACGCGACTGTACCGGCCGACGCGCGGACGGATACTGCTCGACGGGCGGGACCTCGCCGAGTGGGACGAGCAGACGCTGCGCCGGCGGATCGGCGTGATCTTCCAGGATTTCGCGCGCTACCAGATGCGGGTCGGCGAGAACATCGGCGCCGGCGACGAACGGGCGTTCGAGGACGAATCCCGATGGCGCGAAGCGGCCACCCAGGGTCTCGCGGCGGAATTCGTCGACCAGCTCCCCGGCGGCTACCACACCCAGCTCGGCAAATGGTTCGACGATGGCCGCGAGCTCTCGGGCGGGCAATGGCAGAAGATCGCGCTCGCGCGGGCGTTCATGCGCAAGGACGCCGACATCCTCGTGCTCGACGAACCCACCGCCGCGATCGACGCGGGCGCGGAAGCCCAGGTGTTCGAGCACTTCCGCGCATTGACCCGGCGGCGGATCGCGATCGTGATCTCGCACCGCTTCTCCACCGTGCGGATGGCCGACCAGATCCTCGTGCTCGAGGCGGGACGGATCGTCGAGCGCGGCTCTCACGAGGACCTGATGCGCCTCGACGGCCGCTATGCCCGGCTTTTCACGCTGCAGGCGCGCGGGTATCGTTGAGCGGTCGTTCCCCCGGAGATCCGCGATGCCCTCGTTCGACGTCGTGTCGCAGATCAACCGTCACGAACTCACCAATGCCGTGGACCAGGCGCGTCGCGAGCTCGCCCAGCGTTTCGACTTCAAGGGCGTGGAGGCCGGCTTCGACCTGCTCGAGACCACCGTGACGATGACCGCACCGAGCGAATTCCAGCTCAAACAGATGCTCGAGATCCTGAAGCTGAAGATCGCGAAGCGCGGAATCGACGTCGCCTGCGTCGATCCGCAGACCCCCGACGTGAATCTCGCCCGCGCCGCACAGCAAGTCGTGCTGAAGCACGGGATCGACGCCGACACCGGCAAGAAGCTGGTGCGCGTCGTCAAGGACTCGTCGCTGAAGCTCCAGGCGCAGATTCAGGGCGACAAGGTTCGCGTGACCGGCAAGAAGCGCGACGACCTGCAGGCGGCGATCGCGCTGCTGCGCAAGGCCGAGCTCGGGATCCCGCTGCAGTTCGACAACTTCCGCGACTAGAACCGGGTCCGCACGGGTCGCAGCCGCCAGCGGGCGATCACCAGGGCGGCACCGAGCATGCCGCCGAGATGCGCGAAGTGCGCGACGCCGCTCTGCGTGCCGGTCACGCCGAGCGCCAGTTCGACGCCGGCGTACAGCGTGGCGAACAGCCAGGCGGGCATCGGGATCGGCGGTATCAGCGGAATCACCTTGCTGCGCGGGAACAGATACGCATAGAGCAGCAGCAGGCCGAACACGCCGCCCGAGGCTCCGATCGTCGGCTCGGCCGGCGCCGCGAACAGCATCGGCACGAAGAGCTGCGAGAGGGCCGCCGCCACGACCGAAGCGAAGTAGACCTCGAACAGCCGGCGCGGCCCGATGATGCGCTCGACCTGGGAGCCGAACATCCACAGGCCGAACATGTTGAAACCCAGATGCAGGATCGTCTGCCGGCTGTGCAGGAACGCGTAGGTCACGATCTGCCAGAGGTGGAAATTGCGGATCCCGTCGATGGGCTGCAGCGGCCACAGCGCGAACCAGATCTCGAGCACGCCGTGCGAGAGGAACTCCAGGGGGTAGACGAGGACGTTCGCGATCACGAGCGTCCTGACGGCGGTGATTCTCATCGCGCGGGCACGGCCTTGGCTTTCCAATGGGCGCAGGTATTCTATCCTGCCATGCGAGCCGTGTTCCTGGATTACGATACGGTCGACCAAGACGACCTCGACGCGGGTCCGCTGCGTGCGGTGCTGCCCGATCTCGAACTGCGCGGGGCGACGGGCGACGAGCAGATCGACGCGGCGATCGCCGATGTGGACGTGGTGTTGCTGAACAAGCTCGTGCTCGACGCCGCGCGCCTGCGGCGCGCCGGCAGGCTGCGCCTGATCGCGCTCGCCGCGACCGGCACCGACAACGTCGATCTCGCGGCCGCGGCCGAGCTCGGCATCGCGGTCTGCAACGTTCGCGGCTACTGCACGGCCTCGGTGGTCCAGCACGTCTGGGCGATGATCCTGTACCTGACGCAGCGCCTGCCCGAATACCGCGCCCTCGCGGTCGACGGCTCCTGGGCCGGCAGCGCCCAGTTCACGATGCTCTCGCTGCCGATTCGCGAACTCGCGGGTCGTACCCTCGGAATCGTCGGCTGGGGAGAACTCGGCCGCGGCGTCGGCTCGGTCGCGAGGGCGTTCGGAATGCACGTGATCGTCGCGAACCGCCCCGGCGGCCCGTCACAGGCGGACCGGTGCGACCTCGACGATCTGCTCGCGCGGGCGGACGTGGTCTCGCTGCACTGTCCCCTGACCGAGGCGACGCGCGGGATGATCGACGCGCGGCGGCTCGGACTCATGAAGCGCGACGCGCTGCTGATCAATACCGCGCGCGGCGGTCTCCTCGACGGGCACGCGCTCGCCGCCGCGCTGAAGGCCGGGGCGCTCGGCGGCGCGGGCATCGACGTGCTCGCGCGCGAGCCGCCGGCGGGCGGCGACCCGCTGCTC
>JAJXYU010000028.1 GCA_021780395.1 Pseudomonadota bacterium | reverse complement strand
GCTGCCGTGAGCACGGCGGCGAGCCGCGCGCGCCCGGCGGCGATCCCGGCCTCGAACGCCGCGCGCGTTCGCGGTGGCTCGTCGTCGCCGAAGCACGCGCGCCGCGTCGCCGCCGCGACCAGCCCATCGACCACGAGCGTCGCCTCGACGTAGGGGCTCGCGCCGAGCATCAGCGGCGCATCCTCGTGAACCTCGCGCGCCGCCTCGCGCGCCGCGCGTCCCAGCGCCCGGATCGCGAGCCGGGTGGCGCCGATCCGATGCCGGTGGACCGCCTGCTCGGCCGAGCGCTCGAAGGCGACGCGGATCATCCCCTCGTCCCAGGCGAGCGCCGGATGCAGCGTGAGCGGGCCGCTCGGCGTGTCGATCTCGACGGTGCGCGGCAGCGACTCGATCTCGAACCGATCCCAGGCGTGCGGATGGTGCTCGGCCGCGACCCGCCGCAGCGCCGCGCCCGATGCGGCCGCGCTCACCGCCCGCAATCGCGCGAGATCGGTATCGCAGGCGAGTTCGCCGTCCGCGTCGATGACCGCGACCCGCGGCAGGAGCCACGCGGGCACCTCGCCGGCCGAGGCGCCGACCGTGTCCGCGGCCAGTCCGACGCGTGATCGCAACCAGGCGGCGAGCGCATCGGACGTCGCCGCGCCAGGCCCCGCCTCATCGAGGAAACGCGCCGCGGTCGCCGCGATCGGGATCAACCGCCGGCGCGCGTCCTTCGGCAGCGCCCGCATCCAGGCTTCGACCCTCGGCCGCGCGAGTCCCGGGATCGCGGCGGCGAGCGCCGGTGTGGTGAGCACCGGCAACACGATCGCGGGAACCCGCAGCGTCGCCCCGTCGCGCGGGTCACCCGGTGCGAACCGGTACTCGACGTCGAACGCCAGCGGGCCGATCGCCGCGCGCGCCGGGAACGCCGCGAGCGCGCCGGGATCCGGACGGCGCGCGAAGACCTCCTCCTCCCCGAGCCGCAGGCGCGCGAGGCCCGTGGGGTCGAGCTTGCGGGTGAAGCGATCGAGGGTCGCGCCCGAGGAGACCTGCGGCGGCAGGCGGCGCTCGTAACACGCGACCAGCCCCTCCGCCTCGGTCACGAGACCGCGGGTGCGCAATCGATCCTCGATCGCCCGCGCCGCGGTGAGCGCCGCGTCGTTCGCGACCAGCCAGTCGGGACGCGACGCGAGCCGGCCGTGCACCAGGGCCTCGCGCACGAATACCTGCCGGGCCTCGGCGGGCGCGATCGGGCCGTAGTTCACGCGCCGCTGCGCGATCACGAGCCCGTGGAGGCTCGAACGTTCGCGCGCGACCACCTCCCCGCGGCGCTCGTCCCAGTCGACGTCGATGTACTCGCGCTTGATCAACGGGGCCGCCGCGGTCTCGATCCACCCCGGGTCGATCTCGGCGATCCGGCGCGCGTAGACCCGGCGGGTCTCGACGACATCGGCCGCCATCACCCAGCGCGGACGGCGTCGCGCGATCGCCGATCCTGGGAACAACCGGAAGCGCAGACCACGCGGCCCGATGTAGACGCCTTCCTCCGCGCGCACGCCGACGATCGCGCAGAAGCCGGCGAGCAGCGCGCGGTGGATCATCGCGTAAGACGCGGTGCGCTCGCCCGCCCGTACGCCGATCTCGGCCGCGCGCTCGCACAGCTGCGCGTGCACGTCCTCCCACTCGCCGAGGCGCAGCAGCGACTGGCCGCGCTCGCGGCACCACTCGCGCAGCGCCCGGCGCGAGCTCCGCCGCGCGGCCTGGTAGGCGTTCCACAGCTGCAGCAGGTCGAGGAACTGCGATTTCGGATGCTCCGCCGTCGGCGACGCCGCCGTACCCGTGCCCGCGGCAACACCGCCGCCCGCGGCCGTACCGGTGCCCGTGGCCGTACCGGTGCCCGCGGCAAGCCGCGTCTCCGGTACGCTGAGCCCGGCAACGATCGCGAGCACCTCGGCCTCGGCGTGGAAACGGCGGCTCTCGACGAGGGCTCGCGCCAAACGCGGGTCGAGCGGCAGGCGCGCCATCGCCCGGCCGAGCGCGGTGATCCGGCGCTCCGGATCGAGCGCGCCGAGTTCCTGCAGGAGCCGGTAGCCCTCGAGGAGCGCGCGCCGGTCCGGCGGGTCCACGAACGGAAACGCCTCGGCGGCGCCGAGCTCGTCGGCCGCGAGCCGAAGCAGCAGCGCCGCGAGATGGGTCCGCAGGATCTCCGGCAAGGTGTATGCCGGCCGGGCCTCGAGATCGGCCTCGTCGTACAACCGGACGCACAAGCCCGGGCCGATCCGTCCACACCGACCCTTGCGCTGCTCCGCGCTCGCGCGAGAGATCTTCTCGATCGGCAGGCGCTGCAGGCGGCTGCGCGCGTCGTAGCGGCTGATCCGGGCGAGCCCGGAATCGATCACCGCGCGGATCCCGGGCACCGTGAGCGAGGTTTCCGCGACGTTCGTCGCGAGCACGATCCGCCGCCGCGGACCCGGCTCGAAGACCCGCCGTTGCCGCTCCCACGCGAGTCGCGAGTACAGCGGGACGATCTCGAACGCGTCGCCGACCTCCCGCTCGAGCAGCTCGCCGACGTCGGCGATCTCCCGCTCGCCCGGCAGGAACGCGAGCACGTCACCCGCGCCGCCCGGTCCGGGGTCGGCTTCGATCGTCCGGAGCGCCGCCAGCACCGCGGTCGGCAGGTCGGGCTCTTCCTCCCGGTCCGCCGGCGCCACGGTGCGCACCTCGACCGGGTGACCACGCCCGCCGACGTCGATCACCGGCGCGCCGCCGAAGAACGTCACCAGTCGATCGACGTCGAGCGTCGCCGAGGTCACGATCACCCGCAGGTCCGCGCGTACCGCGAGCAGGCGCTTGGCGATGCCGAGCAGCAGGTCGACGTTCAAGCTGCGTTCATGCGCCTCGTCGATGATCAAGGTGTCGTAGCGGCGCAGTTCGCGGTCGCGCGCGAGCTCCGCGAGCAGTACGCCGTCGGTCATCAGCACGACGCGCGTCGCCTCGGACACCTGATCGGCAAAGCGCACCCGGTAACCGACCGTGCGCCCGACGGGTTCGCGCAACTCCTCGGCGAGGCGCTGCGCGAGCGCACGGGCGGCGAGCCGGCGGGGCTGGGTGTGGGCGATCTGGCCCTCGATCCCGCGCCCCGCCTCGAGGCAGAACTGCGGCAGCTGCGTGCTCTTGCCCGACCCGGTCTCGCCGACCACGATCAGGATCGGCTCGACCCGCAGGCGTGCGACGATCTCGGCATGCTTCGCCGCGATCGGCAACGCCGGGTCGCAGCGCAGGCGCGGGCGCGACTCGCGCCGCAGGGTCGCGCGGCGGCGAGCGGCGTCGCCGGCTCGGCGCGGCCGACGGAGCCTCGTCATTCCTCGCGCTTCGCCCGGATCCAGAGCGCCTCTTGCGCGGCGAGATCGAGCTGATCGAGCGGGGTCGACTGCTCGGCCGCGTACGCTTCCATCCGTCGGATCCGCCGTTCGAATTTCCCGTTCGCCGCCCGCAGCGCCGCCTCCGGCTCGACCCCGAGCTTGCGCGCGAGATTCGCGGCCGCGAACAACAGGTCGCCGACTTCCTCGGTCACCCGTCCGGGTCGATCGCGCTCGCGCGCGTCGGCGTCGAGCGCCTCGGCGAGTTCCTCGCGCACCTTCGCAGCGGCCGCGGCCGCGTCGCGGAAGTCGAACCCGGCGCGGGCCGCGCGCCGTCCGAGCTTGTGGGTCCGCGCGAGCGCCGGCAGCGCGAGCGGCACTCCGTCGACGAGGCTCGCCCGGCCCCCGGTCGCGGCATCGCGCTCGTCGCCCTTGATCCGTTCCCAGGCATCCGCCTGCGCCTCGATTCCGGCGACCGACTCGCCGCCGAACACGTGCGGATGGCGGCGCACCAGCTTCGTCGCGATCGCGTCGGCGACCGCGTCGAAGTCGAACCGGCCGGCCTCGCGGGCGATCTCGGCGTGGAACACCACCTGGAACAGCAGATCCCCGAGCTCGTCCCGCAGCGCGTCGAGATCGCCGCGATCGATCGCATCGGCGACTTCGTACGCCTCTTCGATCGTGTATGGCGCGATCGTCGCGAAGCGTTGGGCGCGGTCCCACGGGCAGCCGTCCGCCGCCCGCAGCCGCTCCATGATCGCGAGCAGCCGATCGATCGGCCGCGTCACGTCGCGTCCCGCGCGTGCGCGAGCATCATCCGGCGCATGGTCATCACCATGCCGGCGGTCGCGCCCCAGATCCGGCGCCCCTGGTAGGTGATGTCGTAGACCGCGAAGCTCGTCTCGCCGATCCGCCGCTCGCGCTCGCGCAGGTTGGTCGCGTCGAACAGGAACGCGAGCGGCACCTCGAAGGCCTCGTCGACCTCGTCGGCGGCGACCCGCAGGCGGTAGTCCGGGGTGACGAACCCGACCGCCGGCGTCACCCGAAAGCCGGTCACGATCAGGTGATCCGGGAGATACCCCGCGAACTCGACCCGCGACGCCTCGAGACCGATCTCTTCGTGCGCTTCGCGCAGCGCGGCGCTCCAGGGGTCGCGGTCGTCGGGCTCGATGCGTCCCCCCGGAAACGCGATCTGGCCGGCATGATCGCGCAGCGTGCTCGCGCGCTGGGTCAGGAGCAGCGAGAATTCCCCGTCGCGCTCGACCACGGGAACGAGCACCGCGGCGGCGACCCGGTTCACCGGCAGCGCGCGGCGCACCTGGGCGCGCAGCTCAGGCGCGGTCTCGGGGAGCCAGTCCATGTCCTCGTCCGGCGGCGACGGATCCGGCCGCAGCGCCCGCTTGATCATCTCCCGATCGATGCGCACGGTTCCCGGCCTGCCCTCAGGCGGGCGCGGCGGCATCGCCGGCGATCCTGCTGCGTTCGCATCTCATGAGGTCCTCCGCGGCGCGCTCCGATTGCGGTAAACTTCGTAGATTCTAACACCCGGCGACGCCGCATCCCGATGTCGAATTCCTCGATCGACGCGCTCTCTCCGCTCGATGGCCGCTACCGCGCGAAGCTCGCGCCGCTGCGCGAGATCTTCAGCGAAGCCGGACTGATGCGCGAGCGGGCGCGCATCGAGGCCGCGTGGCTGCTCGCGCTCGCCGCGGGTCCCGCGCGCGCGCCGCTCGCATCCCTGCCCGACGCGTGCCGGCAGTGGCTCGGCGCGCTCGCGGCCGACCCGGCGCCGACCGACGTCGAGGCGATCAAGCGGATCGAGGCCCGCACGAATCACGACGTGAAGGCCGTCGAGCTGTGGCTGCGCGACGAGCTCGCCGCGCGCGGCGCCACGCAGGCCCACCTCGAATGGGTGCACTTCGCCTGCACCTCCGAGGACGTGAACAATCTCGCGTATGCGCAGATGCTGCGCGCGGCGCGGTCGCGGGTGCTGCTGCCGGCGATCGACGCGATCCACGCGGCGCTCGAGGCGCTCGCGGTGAAGTACGCCGACAGCGGGATGCTCGCGCGCACCCACGGCCAGCCCGCGACCCCGACGACCGTCGGCAAGGAGATGGCCAACTTCGCCGCGCGGCTCGGCAGGCAGCGCGACGCGCTCGAGGCGGTGCGCGTGCTCGGCAAGCTGAACGGCGCGGTCGGCAACTTCAACGCGCACGTGGCGGCGCTCCCGCAGGTGGATTGGTCGTCGCTCAGCGACGCGTTCGTCGCCTCGCTCGGCCTGGAGCCGAATCCGTACACGACGCAGATCGAGCCCCACGACTGGATCGCCGAGTACGCGCACGGGGTGATCCGCGTCGACACGATCCTGCTCGATTTCGCGCGCGACGTGTGGGGCTACGTGTCGATCGGTTACTTCCGCCAGCGGGTCGTGCCCGGCGAGGTGGGTTCCTCGACGATGCCGCACAAGGTCAACCCGATCGACTTCGAGAACGCCGAGGGCAACCTCGGAATCGCGAACGCGCTGCTCGGACACTTCGCCGAGAAGCTCCCGGTATCCCGCTGGCAGCGCGACCTGACCGATTCGACCGTGCTGCGCAACCTCGGCGTCGCGCTGGGACATGCGGCGCTCGCCTACGACTCGCTGCTCGCGGGCCTCGGCAAGATCGCGCTCGACGAGGCGCGCGTCCGCGCCGACCTCGACGCGGCCTGGGAGGTGCTCGCGGAGGCGATCCAGACCGTGATGCGCGCGAACGGGATCAGCGGCGCATACGAGCGCTTGAAGACGTTCAGCCGCGGCCGCGCGGTCGACCGTGCGGCGATCCGCGACTTCATCGCGTCGCTCGAACTGCCGTCCGCGGAACGCGAACGGCTCCTGGGAATGGAACCCGCGACCTATCTCGGCCTCGCCGCGACGCTCGCGCGCCGCGCGCGCTGAGCGCGGGATTCCGGTCGATCCAGGAAACGTGACGCAGTCGGCACGAGCCGCGCCGACACCCCGGTAG